>DASQVN010000770.1:0-5723 GCA_035640755.1 Rhodopila sp. | reverse complement strand
ACGGCACGCGGGTTGCCGCACCATGCACGTAGAACAGGCCGAGCAGGCTCAACGGCGAGGAAAAGGCCGCGGCTCCGGCGATCATCTTGTCGATCAGGGCGTCCGAAATCTGTTCGGTGAATGCCGAACGCCAGTAGCGGTGCAGGCCATGCCGCGCGTTCGGCTCATCGATCAGCGTCTGACGGGCCTTGTACGGCATTGGCCCGACCAGATTGGCGATCGGCTTGCCGAACCCGCGCGCCGGAGCCAGGACCTTCTCGCCCATCTCGACCGGGCCGTTGTAGCCCAGCAGCAAGGCCACCACCGGGGCGCCGTCATGCGTCAGCAGGCCGGCGAACGCCTCGGCCTCGTCCGGCAGCGTGGCGCAGAAGTCGCGATAGAAGCGCAGGACCTCGCGGGCATGCTCCAGCGAGTGCAGGACAATGCCGCCCATGGCCTCGGTGACCGGATGCAGCTGGTATTCGAAGGACGTAACCGCACCGAAATTGCCGCCGCCGCCCCTGAGCGCCCAGAACAGGTCGGGGTTTTCGTTCGCGCTCGCCGTGCGGAATTGACCATCGGCGGTCACCACGTCGGCCGAGATAAGGTTGTCGACCGTCAGGCCGTGCTTGCCCATCAGCCACCCAAGCCCGCCGCCAAGGGTCAGGCCGGATATACCGGTGTTGGACACCGTGCCTCCCGTCGTGGCCAGCCCGAATGCCTGCGTCTCGTGGTCGAAGTCGCGCCAGAGCACACCGCCTTGGGCTCGTGCCGTACGAGCGCTGGGGTCCACACGGATGCCTTTCATCAGCGACATGTCGATGACCATGCCGCCGTCGTTTGTGCCGTAGCCGGGAGCACTGTGCCCGCCGCAGCGCAATGATAGCAGCACCTCATGCGTTCGGGCGAAATCGACCGCGACCTGGACATCGGCCGGGCCGGCGCATCGCACGACCATTGCCGGGCGCTTGTCGATGTTGGCGTTCCAGACCCGGCAGGCGGCCTCGTAGCCAGTGCCGTCAGCCGGTATGAGCTCGCCGCGCAGATGATCGCGGAGCCTTTGGATCTCGGCGTCATTGAGGACGGTCTCGGCCCCGTCCAGAGTCATGGCTGTGATCGTCATGATCTTCTCTCCCCGTAATGATTCGTCGTTTGGTTATGAGTGTGGCCCGAAACCCGGAGGCCGCCGTTGCATGGAAGCACCGGCCGCCGGGCCGTCCGGTGCTGCAACGATCATCAGGACGCTGGCCGCGGACCCGACCTGTACCAGCATCGCAGCCTCAAGTGGCGGCGGCTACTGGTATTTCACGGCGCCGATGGAAATCCTGAGTGAAGCAGCGGCCCTCAAAAACCCAGGCGCCGGCGCATCTCGGCCGCCGCCGCCGGGGTATCGTTCAATCGCGCGACCGGCCAGATGGCGAAGCGGCCCTGGAACGGGCGGATGCGATCCTCCTGCATCAGCGTCCGCAGGAAGATGCCCTGACGGCGGGACGATCCGGGCAGGGGAACAAACATGACCGGGGCCGTCGTGGCAGCCGCCTCGGAGATCATGGAGACGCTGTCCTGCGTAACAATGATCCCGTCGGCCAGGGCCAGCATGCCGAAATACGGGTTGTCTCCCGTCAGGTCCCAGACCCAGCCGCCATACGGCTCCAGCGCCTCGTGGATCGCGGCGGTCACGGCGGGGTCGGTCCGCCGGGAGGGCGTAACGGCGATGCCCACCTTGTCGCGGCGGGCCATCTCGACGAGTTCGGCGGCCAGTCCCGCGCCAGCCTCCCTGTCCAGCCGGTAGCGGCCGTTGCTGCCGCCCAGCAGGACCGAGACCAAGGGGCGCCTCAGGTTAGCCAGGCGTGGACCCCAGGTTTCAGCCTCGGCGGCGAGCCGCTCCGGCGTGACCCGATGCAGGGCGGTACGGACGACGAAGACATTCGGACCGGACAGCTCGTCATGAACGTTGGCGATGACCAGGTCGAAGCGCCTGATGTCCATGCGTGGGTTCTGCACCTGCACCACGGGCAGGGATGGGCGGCGCAGTGCCGACAGCACGGCGCCCGCCATGCCGCCGCAGCCGATGGCAAAGGCCGGCAGCGGCGCCTTCACTGCCTGCTTCACCACAGCCAGCGGATTGGGCCACAAGCGGGCCGAGATCCATCTCCACGGCGCCGCGGGCGTCAGGATGCGCAACTCCGGCGTCAGGCCGGCAGCCTCGGCCAAGCCGATTGCCTGGGCGCGCAGGCCGGCAAGGTCGTCGCAGATGACCCAGGGAGTCACGGCAGCGCTCATGCCCTGCGCACGCCCCAGAACAGCACGCTCGCACATTGCACAATGCCGGTCAGATCGGCGCGGATCGCCCAGGGATAGAACCATTGGCCGAGGGGCATGAATGGGATGCTGTCGAACGCCTCCTGCTGGATCTGTTCGCAGATCTTCTTCTGCGCGGCCTGGTCGGGTGCGTCGAACCAGTCCTGCCGGAGGGCTTCGATCTTCGCGTCGGTCGGCCACCCGAACCAGCCCTGCCTGCCGTTGGCGCGCAGCGGGAAGGAGCTGCCGGGGTTCGAGACCTGCAGCCCGCCCCAGGTGGTACAGAACATGTTCCAGCCGCCCTGGTCCGGCGGATCCTGCTTGGCGCGCCGCGCCACCAGCGTGCCCCAGTCCATGACCTGATAGTCGATGTTCATGCCGAGCCGCATGAGCAGGTCGCGGGCGACCTGGGTGGGGGCCTCGATCGAGGCCTGATCCGAGGGGGACATCAGGATGATCTTTTCGCCCTTGTAGCCGGCCTCCTTGAGAAGCCGCTTCGCCTTGTTCAGGTCGCGTGGGCTGGTCAGCGCCTCCATGCCGGCGTCGGACGCCATGGGGGAACCGGCGGTGAAGAAGCCGACAGGCGTGCGCCCATATTGCTGCTGATCGCCAACCCAGGCGGTGACAAACGCTGACTGGTCGATGGCGGGTAGCAGGGCGCGCAGGATGGCGGGGTTGTCGAACGGCGGATACAGGTGGTTGAACGCCATGATGGCCATGGCGCCGAACGGGTCGTAGCGGACCACTTGGCAGCCCTTGTCCGGTGTGAGCGTGGGCAGCAGGTCGAGCAGTGGGAATTCGATCCAGTCAACCTCGCCCATCTGCAAGGCCGCGCCGGCGGTCGCGGGATCGGGCTGCACGATCCACTCCACGCGGTCGAAATGCACCACCTTGCCGCCGGAGAAGTATTCGGGCTTTTCCTGGCGGGGGACGTAGCCGGCGAATTTCTCATACGCCGCGCTGGCGCCGGAGATCCATTCGTCACGTTTGAACACGAACGGCCCGCTGCCGACATATTCCTTGATCTGCTGGCTGGCGGGCGTCTCGGCCATGCGGCTCGGCATGACGAAGCAGTTGCCCGCTCCCAGCGCGTAGGTCATTTGCCGGAAGCGCTGCTTCAGGCGGATCTGAAAGCGCTTGTCGTCCAGCGGCTTCATCTCGGCCGTGCGGGCGGCGAGCGTCTGGCCGAACGGGTCCTTGGCGGACCAGCGCCTGATCGAGGTGGTGCAGTCGATCGCCCGGACGGGCTCGTTGTCGTGGAATTTCAGGCCATCACGCAGCGTGAAGGTCCAGGTCAGCTCGTCCGGCGATGTCTCGTGGCCGGCAAGCATCTGCGGCTGAGCGACCAGTGCGTTGTTGATGCCGTACAACGTGTCCCACACCATGTAGCCGTGATTGGCCGCGACTGTAGCGGTGGTCCAGACCGGGTCGGGGTTGGCGAGGTTGGCCTGAGGCACGAACCGCAGCACCTTCGCCTTGTCGCGCTGGGCTTTTGCGCGTCGGGCGGTACTGGTTGCAGCAAGGGCGGTGGCGCCTGCCAGCAATGTGCGTCGTCGCATGTCTCAGGGCTCCATCCTGATCGGGCTTGTGCCGGCAGCCAATTTGCGCCGAACCGGGGTTGCATTGCACCACCGTCATGGTGGGTGCGAGTCCTCTTTACCAAGGCTGGCCCGCAGGTGGGAATTGGCATCGTTCTCCCGGAACATGGCGCGATTCTTGCATACGAGTTTGGCAAGAGATTACGCCTCTAGCAAAAGATTACAGCGGCTTTGTGACGACGGCTGAAAGTCGCAGTTGCTATCGTCGAGAAATCAGGCTGAGGTGACAGCCGATATAGAAGAAGCGAGTGGCCATATCCAGGGCAGCATGGATTTGAGGGAAAGCACGGCAGAACAGGCGAGGCAATCCGCCTTCCGAACGCCGCTGATGATCAGCGTCATCGGGGTTCTGCGCGTGAGATTTGGCAATCGAGAGATTCAGATCCGCAGCCGCAAGGCGGGAGCCATTCTAGCTTATCTGGCACTGGATGGAACAGGTGTCGCAACGCGGGAGCGCCTGGTTGGCCTGCTCTGGAGCGAGTCAGACGAGGAAAAGGCACGCGCCTCCCTGCGTCAGGTCGTCCATGAGTTGCGAACCGCCCTGCAGATGGCTGGTTGTTCCGACCTGCAGGCCAACCGTACAACACTGGCCCTGGATACGCATTCGACCCAGCTCGATCTGCGCGACGTCCTGAGTCAGGCCGAGGCAGGCGCGGTTCACCCTCGGCTGCTCGATATGCCTCGGATCATGGAGCAGTTGCTGGCTGACCTGGATGATCTCGATCCCGCCTTCCAGGTCTGGTTGATGGCACGGCGGCAGACCCTGCACGACCGGCTGCTGGGAATGCTCGCAGGTGGTCTCAGGCTGGAAGGCCAGGCCAATCAAGTATTGCGGCGGCAGGTCGCACAGGCGATGCTGCTACTGGACCCCACGCACGAGGAAGCCTGTCGAAGCCTGATGCGGGACTATGCCGCAGCCGGAGACCCGGTCTCGGCAATACGTGTTTACGACGCACTGTGGCACGTGCTGGACGAGGATTACGACACCGAGCCGACCGCGGCCACGCAGAAGCTCGTGGCTGAGATCAAGCTCGGCCAGTTTGAACCCCCGTCCGTCACGACAGAGCCGAGCCAGCCGCAATTGGCAGGCTCCGTGCCAGCTTCGCCGTCGCGTATCGCGCTGCTGATCGAGCCTGTTGCCGCACATGACGTCAGCGAGGAACGCATCCATCTTGTACATGGCTTCCGGCACGACCTGATTGCACGGCTTGTGCGCTTCCGCGAATGGTTCGTCGTGGACGGTTCCGACCTGCCACCGTACGATCAGACACGAACGCGCGTTTCGGGCCGCTATCGTATCGGCGTACGTGCGTATGGCGCTGGTGAGCGGATCAGCGTCGTGCTGACCCTGGCTGAGCAGGCAAGCGGAATTTTCATCTGGAGCGAACGCCTGACACTGAGTCTCGACGACTGGTTCGAGACTCAGCAGCACGTTCTGCGGCGGATTGCCATCGCCTTAAACACGCAGATTTCCTCCGCGCGTCTGGCACGGCTGGCGGGTGAGCCGGATGTCAGCCTGGAGGGTTATGATCGCTGGCTGCGTTGCCGGAACATGATGCTGAGTTTCAGCCACCGCGACTGGGACCGGGCATTCGCCATGGCCGAGGAGTTGGCTGCGCAATGCCCAAACTTCGCGCCGGCGCACAGCACACTGGCAAACCTCGACAACCTTGGGCATATCATTCGTCCCGGAGTCCACCGCGACCGCGCGCGGGAGCAGCGTTCTCTGGCCAATTCGCGCCGCGCCATGGAACTGGACCCGATGGACTGCCGTTCACACATGGTTCTTGGGTGGTCGCTTACGATGGCCGGGCGGCATGCGCAGGCCGATGTGCATATGCGCCT
>DASQVN010000769.1:0-6932 GCA_035640755.1 Rhodopila sp. | reverse complement strand
GACTTCACCCCGCCCGGGGACGCCTGCCCCACCTGGCGCGCGCTCTACGCCAGCACCCGCAAGCTCGCCGACGACCTGATGGAGCACATCCACACCGAGAACAACATCCTCTTCCCGCGCTTCCTCCGCTGACCGAGGTCCGCGCCAGCCGCGGTATCATCGGTCCAGGTCATCGCCTTTAGCGCCGCCGGCAGCCCGGAAACGAACAGGCGCCGGCTATGCGGCCCCGCGCCGGGCGAGCGGCGGAATGAACTGCGGCTCGGTGTCCCACGGGAACAGGATCCAGGTGTCCTGTGAAACCTCGGTCACGAAGCTGTCCACCATCTCCCGCCCCGCCGGCTTGGCTTAGATGCAGGCAAAGTGCGCCGCCGGCAGCAGCCCGCGCACCACCCGCGCCGTGGTGCCGGAATCCACTAAGTCGTCTATGATCAGGAAGCCGCTGCCATCCCCCGCCGCCACCGGCGCCTTGGTGATCTGCGGCTCGCCCCGCTCCTCCTCCTCATAGGTGACGATGGAGACGCTCTCGACCAGCCGGATGTCGAGCTCACGCGCGATGATCGCTGCCGGAATCAGCCCGCCGCGCGTCACTGCCACGATGCCGAGGAACGGTCCCAGGCTCATCAGCCGCCACGCCAGCGCCCGTGCGTCGCGGTGCAATTGGTCCCAGGTCACTGTGTAGTAGTGCGTCGCCATGGCCGCTTTTCGGCGGAAATCCGTCCGTTGCGCAAGAGGAATCCCTCGCCTCCCCGGCCACCCTGCCCGCAGCCGGCCGTGCCGGCGCTGCCCCCTGGCGGCGTCCGCCATGTGATTGCGTTCTCTAGTGACTTTTTCCCCCGCTGTGGCTTTGATGTGCCAATGGATTATCCGTTCCCCCATCCCGAAGCCCAGGAGTACGGTCCGCTCCGCCTGCTCGTGCCCGAACGTCCGTTTTCCCCCGTGATCTTCACCTCGCCGCACTCGGGCCGCGCCTACACCGACGACCTGATGGGTGGGGTGCGGCTGCCGCCGCTCAGCCTGAGGCGCAGCGAGGACAGCTTCGTCGATGAGTTGTTCGCCGCCGCGCCCGAGCATGGCGCGCCGCTGCTCGCGGCCAACTTCCCGCGTGCCTTCTGCGACGCCAACCGCGAACCCTGGGAGCTCGACCCCGGCATGTTCAGCGATCGGCTGCCGGATTGGGTGAACACCGCCAGCACCCGGGTCAGCGCCGGGCTGGGCACGATCGCCAGGGTCGTCGCCTCGGGCGAGGCCATCTACGACGGAAAACTCACCTTCGCCGAGGCCGAGCGGCGCATCTACGCTTATTGGATGCCGTTCCATAAGACGCTGGCCCGCCTGATCGACGATATCAAGTTCCGCTTCGGCTACTGCCTGCTGGTGGACTGCCACTCCATGCCGGCCAACAGCCTGTCGCGCCGGCCCGGCGACCGCAGGGTGGACTTCGTCCTCGGCGACCTGCACGGCGCCGCATGCGGGCACCGGGTGACCCGCGCGGCCGAGGCATTCATCGCCTCGAAGGGCTTCGCTGTGCGGCGCAACGACCCCTATGCCGGCGGCTACATCACCCGCCACTACGGCAAGCCGGCCGAGGATACCCACGTCCTGCAGATCGAGGTCGCCCGCGCCCTCTACATGGACGAGACCCGCATCGAGCGCCTGCCCCAGTTCCCCCGTCTGCAGCAGCAGATGACGGAGCTGATCACGCACCTGACACAGCAGGTGCACGAGTTGATCGGCTAACCCCACACCGCCTGGAACACGCCGCCGAGAACACGAGGAAACGCCCCATGTCCGACCTCCTGACCCACCAGTCCGGCCCGGTGCTGGAAATCGTGCTGAACCGGCCCGAGAAGAAAAACGCCCTCACCCGCGCGATGTACAACGGCATCGTGGATGCATTCCGCCGCGCCGAGGAAGACGGCGCCATCCGCGTCATGCTGATCACCGGCACGGGCGACGCCTTCACCGCCGGCAATGACATCGGCGACTTCCAGGCCCGCGCCGGCGTGGATGAGCCGTTCCACGCCTCGCCGTTCCTCGATGCCCTCTCGACTCTGACCAAGCCGCTGATCGCCGCCGTCAACGGCCAAGCGATCGGCGTCGGCACCACCATGCTCGCCCACGCCGACCTCGTGATCGCCGTCCGCGCGGCGCGCTTCATGATGCCCTTCACCAGCCTGGGCCTGGTGCCCGAGGCCGCCAGCTCGCTGCTGTTCCCCCGCCTGGTCGGGCATCAGCGCGCCAGCGCCCTGCTGCTACTGGGCGAGCCGATCGATGCCGATACGGCCCATGCGTGGGGCCTGGTCAATCAGGTCACCGACGCGGAGGAGCTGATGCCCACCGCGCAGACACTCGCCGAACGGCTGGCCGCACTGCCCCCCGAAGCGGTGCGCCAGACTAAGCGCCTGCTGAAGCATGGCCGCCCCGATGTGCCCGGCCGGATCCAGGAGGAACTGGCCCTGTTCCGCGAACGCCTCCGCTCGCCCGAGGTCGAGGAAGCCTTCCAGGCATTTCAGGAAAAGCGGAAGCCGGACTTCTCCCGCTTCCATTGACCGCCATCGGCGCCGTTCTCGCGCCCCCGCCGGGCGTGCAACCGCAAAGGGCGTCAATACACCTGTCGCTCCCCTGCCTCCGGACACCCACAAATGCATTCCATCTGGCGTATTCCGCAGTGATGCGGGAGGATGCGCGCACCATGCCGAACCAGCGCGGGAGGCGAGCCATCCCTGAGACCGTCATCGTTCCCCCCGGAGCGGCCGCACATGTCGGGAAGACGTCATGCACTATGAGGTTCATGGGCCGGCCGATGCGCCGGTAGTGGTGCTGTCATCAGGCCTCGGCGGCCTCGGCCAGTATTGGGCGCCGCAGATCCCGGCACTGAGCAGCCTGTATCGGGTGATCATCTATGACCATTTGGGTACCGGGAACAGCCCGGGACGGCTGCCCGAGGGATATACGGTCGCCGACATGGCGGCCGAAGTGGCGGCAATGCTGGCTGGTATCGGCATTACCTCCTGCGCCTTCATGGGGCACGCACTGGGCGGGCTGGTCGGACTGCGGCTGGCGCACGACCAGCCGCGGTTGATCCGGCGCCTGGTACTGGTGAACACCTGGGCGAAGACACACCCGCATACCATCCGATGCTTCGAGACACGGATCAACCTGCTGCAGCACTCCGGCGTCGCCGCCTTCATCAAGGCGCAGCCGCTGTTCCTCTACCCCGCGGACTGGCTCGCATCCCGCCAGGAGTGGTTGACCGAACAGGATGCCGCGGGGGTAGCGCACTTCCAGGGGCTGGAAACACTTCTGGGGCGGATCCAGGCCATCCTGGCATTCGACATGACAACGGAGGCCGCCGCGATCGCAGTGCCCGTGTCCCTGATCGCGGCGCGCGATGACCTGCTGGTGCCGAGTACATGTTCCCGTATGCTGGCGGAGCTGCTGCCACGAGCCTGGCTGCGGGTGATGGAGTTCGGCGGGCATGCCTGCAACGTAACCGATCCCGAGGGCTTCAACGCACTTCTGGCCGATGCCTTGCCAGACACCGGTTGAGCCACCGTTTGAGCAACGTGGCCAGCCCATTCAAAAGCGCACGACCCGCCCCTATCCCCGCGGAAATCGTATCTAATTGAGAAGGAAGCGATCCGCCTGCAGACACTAAGGGGAAACGATTGGCTGCACCGATGCCCTCCCACACCGACCCCGAGATATATGCGTTTCTGCGCGGCGGCGGCGACATTGCAACCCTGATTGCCGCATATGACTGGGGGCAGACCTCGCTGGGGCCGATCGACCGATGGCCGCGGATCGTCAAGGCGACGGTCGGGCTGATCCTCCGCTCCCCCGTGCCGATCGTGACGCTCTGGGGCGAAGACGGCATCATGATCTACAACGATGCCTACTCCGGATTCGCCGGCGGCCGGCATCCGCGGCTGTTTGGCTCCGAGGTCAGGGAAGGATGGCCGGAGGTGGCCTCGTTCAACGACAATGTCATGAAGGTAGGGCTCGCCGGCGGGACCCTGGCCTACCAGGACCAGGAGCTGACGCTCTACCGCAACGGGCGGCCCGAGCAGGTGTGGATGAACCTCGATTACTCGCCGATCATCGGCGAGAGCGGCCGGCCGGAGGGTGTGATCGCGATCGTCGTGGAGACCACCGCCAAGGTGCGCGCCGAAACGAACCTGCGGGTGACGGCAGAGGCACTCACGCTCCTGAATGCCGAGTTGGAGCAGCGGGTGGCAGAGCGGACGCAGCAGCGGGACCGCATCTGGCGTCTGTCGCGCGACCTGCTCGCCGTGGTCGATGCCGATGGTGCGTTCCGCGCGGTCAACCCGGCCTGGACCGCGGTCCTCGGGTACGACACCGCCGATATCGTCGGGCGGCGGTTCCTCGACATTGTCTGGCCGGAGGATGCCGAACGGACGCAGCGCGGCTTCAACGACGCGATGGCTCAGCGCAGGCCGGCGAACTTCGAAAACCGCTACCGCCACAAGGACGGCTCGTCGCGCTGGATTGTCTGGAACACTTCGGCCGAGGGTGACCTCCTGTATGCCTACGGGCGCGACGTCACGGCCGAGAAGGAACAGCAGGAGGCATTGCGGACGACGGAGGAACAGCTCCGTCAGGCGCAGAAGATGGAGGCTGTCGGCCAGTTGACCGGCGGGCTGGCGCACGACTTCAACAATCTGCTGACCTCCATCTCGGGCAGCCTGGAACTGCTGCATGCGCGCATCCGGCAGGGGCGGATCACCGAGCTCGACCGCTTCATCATGACCGCGCGGAGAGCCGCCGAGGGGGCGGCGGCACTGACGCACCGGCTGCTGGCGTTCTCCCGCCGCCAGACGCTGGCCCCGAAACCGACGGACGTAAGCCGGCTGGTCACCGGCATGGAGGATCTGATCCAGCGCACGATGGGGCCGGCGGTGACGGTCGAGGTTGTCACCGCTGTGGACCTCTGGACCACGATGGTCGATCCGAACCAGTTGGAAAACGCGCTGCTGAACCTGTGCATCAATGCACGGGATGCCATGCCGGATGGCGGCAAGCTGACGATCGAAACGGCGAACTGCTGGCTGGATGCGCGGGCGGCGCGCATGCGCGACCTGGCCGCGGGACAGTACGTGTCCTTGTGCGTCAGCGACACCGGCACGGGCATGACACCGGATGTGGTGGAGCGCGCCTTTCACCCATTCTTCACTACCAAGCCGACCGGCATGGGCACCGGGCTCGGCCTTTCCATGATCTACGGCTTTGCTCGGCAATCGGGCGGTCAGGTGCGCATTTACTCCGAACTCGGCAAGGGAACCATGGTGTGCCTCTATCTGCCGCGGTATCCCGGAGATGCCGCAGAACCGGATGTGCAGACGGATGATATGGAGCCGCCGCGGGCCAAGCGCGGCGAGACCGTGCTGGTGGTGGATGACGAGCCCACCGTGCGGATGCTGGTGACCGAAGTGCTGGAAGAACTCGGCTATGCAACCATCGAGGCGGAGGATGGCGCCTCGGGGCTGCAGGTGCTGCGCTCCGGCACACGGCTCGATCTGCTGATCACGGATGTCGGGCTGCCGGGCGGGCTGAACGGGCGGCAGCTTGCGGATGCGGCGCGGGAGACGCGGCCGGGGCTGAAGGTGCTGTTCATCACGGGCTACGCCGAAAACGCCGCTCTCAGCCGTGGGCATCTGGAGCCGGGAATGCACGTCATGACCAAGCCGTTCGCAATGGAAGCGCTGGGGTCGCGCATCAAGGCGATCCTCGTGGGGCAGTCGACGAATTAATCCTGAACCCGCCCTGCTGGCCGGCGTTCCGTCAAGGCGATCGTCTCAACACGAACAAGGCGGACGGTTACCATGGCATCAATGAAGGATCTGAGGGCACTCTACGAGGAAGAGCTCGGCGACCTGTGGTCAGCCAATGACCAGATGCAGCGCATCGTGGAAGTGATGGCGGAGAAAGCCTCGGACCCGGCGGTGAAACAGCTTTTCCAGAAATCGGTGGATGGAATCGCGAAGCATACCGCAACGATCCGCGCGATGGTGCAGAAGCATGGCGGCGAGAAGGATCACTGCCAGGGAATGGAAGGGCTGGTGGAAGAGGCGCGCCGGCACGCGCTGGACGCGCCGCTCGATCCTGCGCTGCGGGACCTGGAAATGATCGCGCAGTATGAGCGCATGTCGCATTACGGCCTGGCTGGGTTCGGCACGGCGATGGCCTATGCCGACGTGCTCGGGCTCAAGGACGAGGCGCAGCAGCTGAAGGACATCGTGAAGAACATCCACCAGGGCGACCACTACTCGGCACAGCTCGCGGTCAGTGCGGAACGGGCGCTGCGGGCATAGAGCAGAACGCCGGAGCGCGGGATGTGCGGAAGCGTGAATCTGCTCGACCTCTTTGGGCTGCAGATCGCGGCAGCGCGGAACGTGCGACAGCGTGAACCTGCTCAACCTCTTTGAGATGCAGAGCGTGGGAGACGCGCCGGGACGCCTCCCCCGCCCCGGCGGGGATCGACGCCGCACCCGGTCTGCGGCAGCATCGGGAACATGCATTTCGACCTGAAGCTGTGGCGGATGACGGCGGGCCTGCGAGGACGGATCGCATGGTCGTCGTTTCTTGGGTTGCTGGCGCTGGCGGCCGGGATCGCCCGGTTTGCGTTCCTCGGGCGGTTCCTGGCGGGCGTATTCCGAGGCGACAGTGCGGGGGCGCTGATGCCGCCGCTGCTGGGCGCAATCGCGGCAATCTTGGCGCGGGCGGCGCTGGATCATCACCGCACTATAGTGGCGCATCGGACAGCGGCGCAGGTGCAGGAACAGCTGCGCCTCCGTCTGTTCGACAAGGTCGCGGCGCTTGGACCCGCCTGGTTCGGCGCGGAGCGGACGGGCGGTGTCATGCTGTCGCTGGTCGACGGAGTGGAGCAGCTCCAGTCGTTCTTCGGGCAGTAC
>DASQVN010000768.1:0-10064 GCA_035640755.1 Rhodopila sp. | reverse complement strand
ATGGGCCGACAGCTCAGGCGGGCAAGGTTGGTGCAGATGCGCTGAACGCCGCGCCGATGCAGGGCACCCAAGCGGCCTCGACGGCGGAGGCCGAACGTCGCCCGCTCAGTGTGATGTTCTGCGACCTCGTCGGGTCCACCGCACTGTCGTCGCGGCTCGATCCCGGGGATCTGCGGGCGGTCATCCGTGCCTATCAGGCGCGCGTCGCCGCCACGATCCAGCAGTTTGACGGCTTCATCGCCCGCTACGTGGGCGACGGCGTGCTGATCCATTTCGGCTGGCCGGAAGCCCGGGAGACCGATGCCGAACGCGCCGTGCGTGCCGGTCTCGCCGTTGCCGCCGCGGTCAGCGAGGCACCCTTGAGCAGCGAACGCTTGCAGGTCCGCGTGGGCATCGCAACGGGACTGGTAGTTATCGGCGAGCCGATCGGTTCAGATGATTCTCGTCAGCAGACGGCGATCGGCGAGACGCCAAACCGCGCCGCCTGCCTGCAGGGCCTCGCCGGGCCTGGTCAGGTGGTAATTGACGCGGCTACCCGGAGGCAAACCGGCCGTCTATTCGAGTGCCAGGACCTCGGCACGATCGAACACTCAAAGGTCTGGCGGTGGCGGTGCCGGCGTGGCAAGTCTTGTCTGAAAACCGCACGCTCGGCCAGTTCGAGGCGCTGCGCTCGGGTGCGACCCCCTTCGTTGGTCGCGATGAGGAGATGGAGCTGCTGCTCCGCCGCCGGGCGCAGGCGAAGGCGGGCAACGGACGGGTGGTGCTGATTTCGGCCGAGCCGGGCGTCGGCAAGTCCCGCCTCGCCGAGGCGCTGGTCGAGCGCATCAGAGCCGAATCGCATGTTCGGCTACGCTATTTCTGCTCACCACACCATCAGGATAGCGCGCTGTATCCGTTAATCGCGCAGATGGAACGAGCGGCGGGTTCGCGCAGGCTGACCCGCAAATTGCCAGGCTCGCGAAACTGCAGACGCTGCTCGCACCCGCTACTCCGCCGCCCGAAGACCTGGCGCTGATCGCAGAACTGCACGCGCTGCCGTCAGCCGATCTGGCACTGCCGCTCGATGTCACGCCGCAGCGCAAGAAGGACAAGACGTTCGAGGCGCTGTTGCGGCAGCTTGAAGGTCTTGCGCGCCAGTAGCCGGTGCTGCTGCTGTTCGATGACCTCCACTGGATCGATCCGAGTTCACGCGAACTGTTAGACCGCACAATAGAGCGAGTGACGAATTGGCCGGTTCTATTGCTCGCGATGTTCCGCCCCGAGTTTCAACCGCCGTGGATCGGCCAGCCGCATGTGACGATGCTGACGCTGGCGTGGCTCGACCGGCGCAACACGGCGGAAATGGTCGCAAACGTCGCCGGGGAGGCGGCGCTGCCACCCGAACTCGTAGAGGAGATCGCCGAGCGCGCCGACGGCGTGCCACTGTTCGTCGAGGAATTGACCAAGGCGGTACTCGAAGCGGGCGCTCAGAGTGCCGCCCTGTTCGCCATGCCACCCCCCGCGTTGTCGGTGCCAGCGACATTGCACGCCTCGCTAATGGCGCGGCTGGACCGGCTCGGACCGGTCGCCAAGGAGGTTGCGCAAACTGGCGCGGCAATCGGCCGCGAGTTCGGGCACGGGCTGCTGGCGTCCATTGCCGATCTGCCGGAGTCGCAACTGTGCGAGGCGCTCGATCGGCTGACGAATGCCGGCCTGTTGGTCGTCCGCGGCACGCCGCCGCAATCCAACTACATCTTCAAGCATGCGCTGGTGCAGGATACCGCCTATAGCATATTGTTGCGCGGCCGGCGCCAGAGCCTGCACCGGCGCATTGTCGGGACGCTGGAGGAGCGGTTCCCGGAGATTGTGCAGGCGCAACCCGCGCTGCTGGCACAACACTGCGAAGCAGCCGGGCTGGAGGAAAAGACAGTCGGCTATTGGCTGAAGGCCGGTCAGCAGGCGCTGACGCGCTCGGCGATGATGGAAGCGGCGGCGCAGTTGCGGAAGGGGTTGGCCGAACAGCTTGATCGACGCGAGTACTTTATGCCGTTGGTCGCGGGCCAATGGGGCTTTCATCTTGTGCGATCCGAACACAGGCTGGGGCTGCGGCTAAGCGAGCAGCTCGAACAAATCTGCGGGGGCACGGAACGATGCTTCGGCGCAATTGCCGGCTCGGTACGCGCGCGGGGTTACCAGCTTCCTTCTTGGAAAATTTGTTACCGTCCGCGCCGCCCTGGAGAGTGGTACGGCCCTTGCTGATCTAGCGCATCCCACGATCCGTGGACTGTCCTTCGATCCCTACGCTCTGTTGCTCGCGTACCTCGCCGTGACTCTGGCATGCCTGGGTTACATCGATCAGGCAGGGTCACGAATAGATGAAGCGTTCTCGGAGGCCCGCCGGCTCCGACACGCTCATACGCTAGCGCAAGTGCTCCTTTCTGCGAATGGGATCGACTGGCTCACCCGCTCGCCCGAGAAGGTGCATATCAATGAACTTCTGACTCTATCGAGAGAGCAACGTTTTCCGTATTATCTGGGTTGGGGATTTGCATGTCGCGGACGATCGTTGATCGCGCAAGGGCAAGTACAGGAAGGCTTGGCGCTGCTTACACAGGCGTTGGCGGAATTGCAGCCTACCGGAAGCGTTGTGAGTATGCCGCGTCTTTTCACCTGGCTCGCCGAGGCTTACACTTTGCTCGGACAGCAGGCTGAAGCCCTAAACTACGTCGCCGAGGCTGCGCGGATCATCGAGACTACCGAGGAGCGCTGCCTTCAATGTGCGGTGCTGCATCGGGTGCCGGGCGATGTGCGGAATGCCGCTGGCGATCGGTCTGCTGCCGAGCAGCACTATCGTCAGGCCATCGCCGTTGCCGAACGGCAGAGCGCAAAGCTCTTTCAGTTGCGGGCGTCGACCAGCCTCGCCCGGCTGTGGCGCGACCAGGGCAAGCGCGTGGAAGCCCGTGATCGGCTCGACCCGATCTACAATTGGTTCACCGAAGGTTTCGATGCACCGGACCTGATGGAGGCCAAAGCGCTGCTGCATGAATTAGCATGAGGCATGGGCGGCAGACGCCGTGTTCAGTTCAATCGGCGCAGCCAAACGACCGCGGCAGGCGGCCCTCGCGCCGCTGTGGGAAGCTACGCGCAGTAAGAGTCGACGATCTCGCGTGCTGCGGACTTCTTGAATTTCCGTACGACCGCAGCGACCGCCGATACAAATAAGGCGCGTGCGGAACTCGTCCCGATCGCGGCCCACCGAGACGGCCGCAACAACCGATTTGCGCATTGTCATTTCTGTTCCTCTGGGGATTGTCGGTTCTGTTCCGACACCGATCCCATAGCCTGACCGGCAGGGGCGCAGAATTCCCCAGATTTATAACAATCGGCGACTGTGGCTCCGCCCAAACTGCGCACGGCAAGGGCGAACACGCAGCCGGCCGGTGCGAGCGCGCGGAGGACGAGCGTCTTGGTCCAGGGGGCGGCGATCGTCCGCAGATCGCAGCGAAGCCCGGGGCGGTTTCATTTCGGCTCCTTCAGGTCTTCGCGGCGGTCGCCCTCTGGCCTTGCGCTAGTACCAATTGTAGCATGCAGATAGCACCACGTCCGAGCGGTCAACCCTTTGATATTCTTGACGTTATGGCGGCAAGGCGAGTGTCCAGGTCCCCCGGCCATACTTATCCATCTCAACGGCTTTACTACCGATCTGGGCTTGGGTGAGGGACTGTTCCTAGAGCTGCTCCACAACCATGAGCCGCCACGAACGGACAACGGGCAGCAATCGGCGGCGCCACAACGCCTTCGTGACCCCGCCCAATAATCCGGATTGGGTGGTCTGTGTACTCACGCCGAGCTGCACAGCATGATCTGGATAGCCGTCGGGCGGGCGTGATCAATCCTGGTGCCGGGCTCTATTAGGCCGCGGCCAGCCGCATCGATGCAATTCGGTCACAGATCCATGCAATGAGCGCGAGCACTGCCGAACGGGGTCACTCCAGGCTGGCCGGTGAGGCGAGCCCCCGATAATCTATCAACCGTGCGTTGAATTCTTCGAGGCGAGGCATCTTGTCTGCATGCTGGGTCCGGGTTCGCCGGAATTGGATGCAACGCGACATCGTTGCGAGCTGCGCATGCCTTGCGCGCACCTGAATATTCTCTAGGAGGCCCATTTGCTCTTTGCGATCATCCGTAATGATCGGCCGAACAGCTTGGCTCTGCGCCTTTCAGAGCGGCCCAAACACCTCGAATATCTTGCGACGGTTCTCGACAAGATCGTCTACGGTGGTGCGCTGCTGGACGGGTATGGCAAGCAGAACGGGTCCATCCTGATCATTGACGTGACCGACCGCGCGGCGGCCGCAACGTTCGCCGATGCAGACCCATATGTCGACGCCGGTCTCTTTGCCAGCACCATCATTCAGGAATTCCGCCACGTGTTCAAGGATGGTGCCTGGCTCTGACGGTGTCGGCGCGCCCGACCTGGCGGTTTCGGGGTTGTGCAGTCATGCCGTGAGCGCCGCAGGGTGTGACTGGCTCTCGAAATACGCGGTGATCTCGCGCAGGCAGCGGGGACGGCTGAACAGGTATCCTTGAGCCTCAGTACAGCCAGCCGCGCGGACGAGATCGAGCAACTCGGTCGTCTCGACACCTTCAGCGGTCGTGATGATGTCCAGTTTGTTCGCAAGGTCCACGATGGAACTGACGATCGCGGCGCAGTCGGCGCGGGACGCCATCTCGCGGACAAAGGACTGGTCGATCTTGACCTTGTCGAACGGAAAGCTGCGCAGGTAGCTCAGCGACGAGTACCCGGTGCCGAAGTCGTCCAACGCGATGCGCACGCCCATGGCGTGCAGACGGGACAGGATGGCGAGCGTTTTTTCGTTATTCTTCAGCAAGGCTGTTTCGGTGATCTCCAGTTCCAGCCGGTGCGCTGGCAGTCCGGAGGATCGGAGGGCATCCGTTATGACCTCAATGATGTCGCCGCCGTCGAACTGCGCCGCGGACAGGTTCACCGCCATCTTCGTGTGAGCCGGAAAATTCATCGCGTCCGTGCAGGCCTGCTGGATTGTCCAGGCGCCTATGGACCGGATCAGACCGGTTTCCTCCGCGACATGGATGAACTGGATGGGAGGGACGAAGCCTCGCACCGGGTGATTCCAACGGATCAACGCCTCGAACCCGACGATCCGGTCACTGCGCAGGTCCCAGAGCGGCTGATAATACATCAGAAACTCCTCGCGATCCAAGGCGTGCCGCAGGTCCTCCTCGATGGCCAGACGGGCGACCAGCTCCTGCTCCATTTCCGGCTCGAACAGGCTGCAGATGCCTCGACCCTGAGCCTTGGCCCGATACAGCGCCATGTCAGCATTCTTCAGCAGCGTATCGGCATCCGTGTGGGCATCGAACGCCAACGCGATTCCGATGCTGACCCCCGCCGTGACCGCGTGCCCGGCCAGATTATAGGGTTCGGCGAGTGAACCGATGATCCTCTGGCCGACCTGTATCGCGGCGTCCGGCAGGTTGGACGACATGTAGACGATCGCGAATTCATCGCCGCCCAGGCGGGCGACGACATCCGAGCTCCGCACACAGCCCAGCAGCCGCCGGCCGGCCGCCTCAAGCAGCGCATCCCCGATCGTGTGCCCCAGGGTGTCATTGACATGCTTGAACCGGTCGAGATCGAGATACAGCAGCGCCAGGCCCGTCTGCCGGCGCCCGAGCGCAGCGATCATCTCATCCAGTCTGGTCCGGAACAGCGTACGGTTGGGAAGCTTTGTCAATGCGTCGTGATGCGCCGCAAAACGGATGTGCTCTTCGGCTCGCCGCTGTTCCGACACGTCCTCATAGGTCGCGACCCATCCGCCGCCCAGGATCGGGCGCTGCGAGATCGAGATGGACTGATTGTCATCCCCGGTGACGACGAATGTGCCCGGCTGAACCGCGTCCGCGAGCTGCCGCTGCCTGATGTAGATGTCGTCAACCAGCTTCATTGCCAGCCGGCCGTCTGTCCGGAGCCACGCAAACAGGTCGTCGATCGACATGGCGGAGGCAATGCGGGACGTGTCCATCCCGAACAATGTGAGGAACCGGCTGTTGTGAACGATGACCTGCTGGTTGCCGTCGATCATCAGCAGGCCCTGGGACATGTTGTTCAGGGCAGCGTCGAACAGCACGTTCTGCACGTGCAGCGCGCGGTCACGGTCCCGCAGGGCGGCGTTCTGCAATTCCACCTCCTGCATGGCACGGCGCGCCTTTTCATTCGCGGCTTCAAGACTGGCCTGCGCCTGCTTCAGGTTGGTGATGTCGGTACGGATGCCCACACTCCCGCCGCCCGGTATCCTTCGCTCGGTGACCAGAGCCCAGCGCCCATTCGGCAGCCGCCGCTCGATCGGTCCATTGTTGTTCAGGCGCCATGCGGCAGTCGCTCTGACAAAACTGTCGATGTCATCACCGGCATCGGGGTACTGGCCCAGTTCGGCACCCTGGCGGATGATGTCTTCGAACAGGGCGCCCGGACGGATGACATCGGCACTGACCGCGTACATGTCGCGGAATGGCTGGTTGCAAAGGACGAGCCTGCTCTCGCTGTCCCACATGACAAAGCCATCGGACATCGACTCGATCGCGCTCTCCAGCACAGCCCGCGCTCGATTGCGGTCGGCTTCAGCGCGTTCCCGCGTGCGGCGCCCCACGATCAGCGTCATTGCCAGAGCTGACAGCAGTGCGATCGTCACCACCACGACGGCCATCAGGCGCTTGCGCTCGCGCCGCCAATCAGCCATGGCGGTGTTCAGGTCGAGTGTCACCGCGATCATGAGGTCCGGGTAGAGGCTTGCCCGCGCGATCCCGAGCGTGGGCACTGCGAAGAGGCCCGCCGGCACCACGAACGGCGCACCGTCAGGTGCGATTGGGCTGATGGCGGCCGGTTGCCGCATGCCGATCTGCACCTCGTCGTATGGCTGACTGACGATCAGCCGTCCATCGTGGCGCTCCAGCGCGATTCGCAGGCCCGGTATTTCCGGCACCGCTGAAAACAGGACGGTGACAAGGGACAGGGGGATCTCGGCCACGGCATTCATGGGGCCTACGCCAGGCAAGGTCACGGGCCGCATGAGGAGGAGGTCCCACTCCCCGGTCACCGGGTTGCGCACGGGTCCGGCGAGCGCGGCGGCGCCGACAGGTGCTGCATCCAGGGAACGAAGGAGTTCGAGCGGAAACCTGCCCTGCCAGCTATTCGGCCGTGCCGATGCCCAGATCCGGCCATCCGGCTGGACAAGGAGAATATCCCGAAAGTTGAACGTTTCGTGATTGGACGCGCGGAGCAGACGGCTGGCGGATGTGGAATCGATGCTGCGCCCCTCCTGCGCGGCGATGGGGAACAGGTCCGGCAGGCTGATAAGCGCACCGTCAACCTGCAGCAAATGACGGTTCACGACCCGCTCGACCACCCGTGCTGCGTCCTGCAGCGTAATGTCTGCGGCGTACAGGCGGGCTTGCCGGGTGCGTTCCAGGAAGAGCAGCGAGCCGCCCACCAGGGTTGACAGGACCAGCCCGATGCAGACGGTGGCGGCTGCGCCGAAGACACGATGCTTGTTCATGAGATGGGTAAGAGGCTGGTGACACTCGTCATCGGCCGAGCGCCGCAGAAGGCGTCTGCCGGCCGATCGCTTGGATGCGGGGGCCGCCCAGACCAGACGTTCGCTACGGCGGCTCTGGCTGCCGTACTCCGCGGCTCTGGCGCTGGAGGGCACCGCAGCCGGGAGTTCTGGCCACGTACCTCCGTCTGTCGCATTGACCTCAACCTTTATGTCCGACCCGGTACTCGTTGGCGTAGTTTGATCATGCAAACCTTAAGAAATCGTGAAATTTGCAGGGTTCGGTGACCAACGAGCTGGCAAATAGCGGCGCTTTGCTGTGCTGCGCTGGAGACGCCAGTCCCTTTCCTCGCGATCTGACGGTCGCCGGCAATGTGGCGGACGAAGCCTGATGGCATCGTCCCCGCTGGTGCATCTGCTCGGGAAGTATCTCTCTACTTTCACTGGAAACGCCCAGTTAACCACCTGTTAAGAAACGGCATGTATCGTGCTTTGTATTGCTCGACGCAATTCCATATCAGGGTGGTCGCAAAGTGAATTTGGTATCACCTGCCGCTGCGGACGACACGTCAGCGGCTTGCCTCAGAACGAGCAGCGATACACGGCACGCGGTCAACTCATGCGGCCCCGCTGTACCCGCACCGGGACTACAGGTCCAGGCCGCAACCGGATCAGACATTCCCGGGCTTGCGGCATTGTTTTCCGAAATGCAGCGCCACTACAGACGACCTGTTACGGACGAGCAGGCACTTGCTGCTGCGGCGCTGGCCTGTCGCCCCGTTCGGGCGGAGTTCGATCCCCGCGTACTGCTGGCCAAGATCGACGGCGTGATCGCGGGATCGATCGTGCTGAATGTGACATTTCCAGCATTCGAACTGACCCGGTCACTCTATATACGCGATCTCTATGTCGCCCAGGCCATGCGGCGGAATGGTGTCGGAAGAGCCCTTGTCAGGGCGGCAGCATGCGTAACCTATTCACAGGGATTCTCCGCCCTCGACTGGACAACGGAAGCAACCAATTTCGCCGCCCAGCAGATGTACGAATCCTGCGGTGCACGCGTACTGGCGCGGAAGTACTATCGGCTGGCACGAGAGGATCTGGATCTCCGGACTGAATGGGGCGGCGCCGCTATTGCTCCGTCGGCTATCAATCCCTGACCGCGAAAACGATCGCGCCGACGACCATTGCGAGCGAGACCGCCTGGCTCAGGTTCGGCCGATCGCCGAGCACGAGCAGTGATGCGGTGAAGCCAATGACTGGCGTGAGCAGCGTCCCGATCGCCGCGTGCGACGCCTTGAGGCGCCTGATCGCCGAATACCACAGGACGTAGCACAGCCCCATGGAGACCAGTGCCGTGTAGCCGAGTGACAGCCACGCGATCGCCGGCATCGAACTGAAATGCGGATGTTCAAGGGGCAGACCTGCGGCCAGTAAGGGCACGCTGCCCAGAAGGGCCTGCCACGCGGTCAGGGCAAAGCGGGGCAGCGGGATTGGCGCGTGCTTGCAAAGAACCGTGCCGGCGGCAAACAGTGTCGCCGCCGACAACGCCAAGGCCACTCCCGGCAGCGTCGCGGCATCAGGACGCATATCGATGCCGCCAAGTTGGACGGCGACGCCGGCGACACCGAGGAGAATGGCCACGATCTGTCGCGGAGTCGGTCGCTCGCTCAGGACAGGCCAGGCCAGCAACGTCACCCAGACGGGCATTGTGTACGCGAGGGTTGCTGCCGGGCCCGCGGGGAGCCACAGCATGGACGCGGTGGTAAGGCCCATCCAGGCGCTGACATTCAGCAGGGAGGCCATCACCAGCCGCGGCCAGAGATGCGGAGGCACGCCGAGGGTTTCACCGCGAAGCACAGCGATGCCGAAGAGGAAGGCTGCTGCGGTCAGACCAGACACACCGCGTGCCGAAAGCGGAGGGCATGTCAGGATGACGTACTTCGTCGCCGGCCAGTTGAGACCCCAGCCGATGGCCGTAACGATAACGAACGCCACCCCGGTGAGCCGGGATGCTCTGTGCGTCGAAACCGATCGGCTGCTGGCCAGGTTGTATCCCCCTTCTTGCTCCAGGCGGGTAGTCGACATGATCGTTCCTTGATGGCTGGCCGGTATATATCATCGACTGCTTGAGAACACTACGGTGCCATTATGGCATTGCATCAAGCGCACCGCCAACGAAGCGTGCCGGGTTTTCAGGTTCCATCGCTGACCATGACTGTTGCGGGTGGCCGCAAATCGAAGTTGCGCAACGCCGACAGATTTTGATACTGGGAAGAAAGCAAACCACGGCCTGTGGGTAGCATTCTGCGGGAAGACGATGGCATGGACAGTATAGACAGGTTTTTCCTAGCCGTGGTCTCCTGCTTCGCCCGCTGGATGTGCTGCGCGGGGATGGGCATCGGCGTTCTTGCGGCACCGAATGCACAAGCGGCAGACGAGGCGATCCAGCTCAAGGTCGTTGGCGGCCTGGCAGGGGTGAGCCAGTACACG
>DASQVN010000767.1:0-3533 GCA_035640755.1 Rhodopila sp. | reverse complement strand
GCGTTCATTCCCCGGCCAGGGGGCGAGGAGCAGTTGTTCTATTTCGCCCGCAACCTCCACGATCATCTTGCGGCGGCCGTGGCCAACATCGGTGCGGCCGGCGCCCCGCCCTTCGTCGACCGCAGCGTGCATTACGATCGTCTGACGGAATCGCAGGCCGGCGCACTGGAAGCCTATGCGCGGGAAGCCGCGCTCCGCGTCCTGCTCGATGTCAACCGTCACGCGCTCGAACTGACCGAATCGGATGCCAAGGGCGAGGCCGCCACCCAGCGCGTCAATCTCGGCATCTATCTCCTGCGCGGCCCTGATCACCCGGCCCCTGATCATCTGGCCCCTGATCATCTGGCCAAGAAGGGGGCGGCATGAGACGCTCGGCTCCATTCCTCCTGTCGGCGATCCTCGCAGCCTGTTCGGCACAGGATGCGCCGAAGGTTCCGCTTGTCAGTCATGTGGTGCGCCACGCTGCCCCCGGATCGTGCCGCATCGGCCCCGATGGCGGCCCGCTGATTGCCGACCGCGGCATTGGCGGCACCGGCATTATCGGCACTGGTATCGTCGGCACTGGGGCGCCCGCGACGTTCGGCACCCAGCATGCCGAGCGCGGCATCGGCGGCACTGGGATCGTCGGCGTCGTGACCGGGTTCGCTTCGGTCTGCATCAACGGCCTGGAGGTGCAATACGATCCCACCATCGCGGTCGACAGTGACGGCACACCCGCCCATGCGGCTGATCTGCGGGTGGGCCAGATCGTGGCGATCACCGCCGCCGGGCCGGCCGTCCACCCCGTCGCCTCGCTCATCGCCATCCGGCGGGAACTGACCGGCCGGATCGAGGGGGTGGCTGCCGACACCGGCCTCGTCACGGTGGCGGGCCAGACTGTCGCGGTACGCTCGGACACCGAAGGCGCCGACCGGTTCGGCGTGGGGGACTGGGTTTCGGTCAGCGGGTTCTGGCGGGCCGACGGCACCGTGTCGGCGACCCGGATCGAGGCTGCGCCGCCCGGCCGGCTGCTCGCCCACGGCCAGGTGTCGCTGGACGGCGGCATCGCCAAGGTCGGCACGCTGGTGCTGCCGTCCGATCAGGCGGCGGTGGTCATGCCGGGCCAGCGCGTGACGGTGAGCGGCAGCTACTGGGGCAACACGCCCCGCGTCTCCGCCGTGTCGCGTGATATGCTGCTGTCCGATCCCGCGATCTATTTCGGCGAAGCGGCGCGGCATCTGGTGCTGCAGGGCTTCGTGCAGGTCGTCGGCGGCAGCCTGCGCCTGCCGGGGTTGGAAGCCGGCGCCGCCCCGGGTCTGCGCGCCCGCGTCCGGCGTGATGAGCCTGCCGTCATCGCGCTCGAACGCAGGCCGGACGGCGGATACGTGGCAACCGCGCTGCGCTATGCCGACGCTGTCCGCACATCGTCGCGGCGGGGCAGGACGCAAGCCGGTCTGGCGGCGGGGGTCTCGCCGGCGGCTGCACCGGCCAGCGTGATGCTGAACGAGCCAGGCATGAAGCCTGCGGCGGTGCCCGAAGCCGAGCCGGATCTGGTGAGCAGCTTGCTCGAAGCGCCTGTCTGGCCGCCTGTCACCGTATCCAGCCGGCCGCACGTCGCCGCGCCGGCGCCGGGCGCGGAGGCGGACAGGCCGGCCGACCGCGCCGCGCCCGCCGTTTTGGGAACCGAGCCGAGTGTGCCGATGTCGAAGGCCATTCCACCGGCGGCGCAGCCTGAGTCCGGTGCCCATCCAAACGCGCCGGCGCCCGATACATCCATGCTGATCGGCAGCGCCGACGCCGCGCCGGCAGCCGAATCTGCCAGGCCGCACCCGGCGCCCCGGCGTGGCTATGCGGTCGCCTCCGTTCACCACAGGGCCGAGCCGGTCGGGCCCGCATCCATCAGCCTGGTCGCCCAGACGGTCCGGCCGGAAAAACGGTCCGCCCGGCATGGCGGGACTGCCGCACCGCCAGCCGCCCAATCACCCGCCACGAAGGCGTCCGATTAGCTGGAGCGTTGTTGCGCCCTGGCTGCCGGCTGGGCGGAGATCAGCCCAGCAGCTCCGTGGCCAGCGTGTCCCATTCCTGCTCCAGGCTGCCGGTCGCCGGCGGCCGGCCTGCGCGATTGTACCAGTAGCGCGCGTTCGAAGGATCAGGCTCCTTGCGGTGCAGATAGGCATGCACGGCGGCGCCCGCTGGTCCTTCGTCGGCCTGCGCGCATTGGTGCGCCCGGTCCCAGTCGCCCTTCGCATCCCACCAGAGGGCCTGCAGCGCCAGCGACAAGCCGTCCGGCGGTGCCGGATCGGCGGCGGAACGGCGGAGTTCGGCTGCTGTCATGCTCATGCGCCGAATGCTGCGCCAGCCTGTGTCAAACGGCAAATCGCGTACGATTGACCAGTTGCGCCGCCCGTCGTATCAGACGTGAACCGTTTGTCAGAGCGCGTGATTTACGTTTTCCGACAGGTCCGCCCAAACGATTACGGCCAATAGACCAATAAATAGGAAGGAAACGTCCGGCATGTCCGTCATCCGCCACCGCATCGTCGGGGAGGGATACCCGCCGATCCTCCTCGTCCACGGCTTCGGCTGCGCGTGTGGCGACTGGGACGCGCAGGTTGCCCACCTTTCACCCCGGCATCAGACCGTCGCCGTCGATCTCCCCGGCCATGGCGAGACGGGGGCGGAACCAGCGGACTGTTCGATCGAACGGTATGGCGCCGCGGTGGCTGAACTTCTGAGCGCGCTGGACCTTGCAGGGACTGTCCTGGTCGGCCACAGCATGGGCTGCCGCGTGGTCACCGAGGCGGCGTTGCAGAATCCCGCCCGCGTCGCCGGCGCCGTGCTGGTGGACGGCAGCCGGTTTGCCCCCGCGATGCGTACCGTTCTGCGCGACGCGTTCGCCAGGCCCGACGGCTATGCGGCCCTGACCGAAACCCTGTTCAAGGACATGTTCACCGCCCGCAGCGACAAGGCCACGGCTGCCGCGGTGATCGAGCGTGTCCGTCGCCTGCCGCGGCCCATCGGCGAGAAGATGCTGATCGACCTGCAACGTTATGACGAACACCGCCTGGCTGCCTCCCTCGGCTGCCTGCGGGTTCCCGTCATGGCCATCCAGACGACCACCCGCGACGAAACCGGCCGGCAGACGCCGCTGCAGCCGGGACAGGAAACGCCCTATCTGGCCATGCTGCGCGCCGCCGTCCCCTCGGTCCGCATGGAGATCATTCCCGATACCGGGCACTTCCCCCAACTGGATGAGCCCACGCGGACGAACGCTCTGCTGGACAGCTTCATCGCCACGCTGCCCGGGCGCTGACGATGGCGCCAGCAACCGGTCTGGCTGCGCCACGGGATTGGATTTTTATCAAACAGCCGCTATCTGGGAAATCATGAGCAGCGTTACCATCGCCCCAGTCGGATCCACCGACCGATCCTTCAGCATTCTGGCCGACGGCATTGCCGGGCTGATGCAGAGCGGCACGTTCCGCCAGGACGATCCGCTGCTGATCGCCGAGGCCGTCTGGGCCAGCCTGCACGGCCTGACCGCGCTTCTGCTC
>DASQVN010000766.1:0-3576 GCA_035640755.1 Rhodopila sp. | reverse complement strand
CCCCGCTGCGGCGGTATCAGGCGCGGTCGAACGCCTCGCGGCCCAATCCTGCATCGTCACAGCCGTCGCGAGATGCCATTGCCTCGGCATCACCGCGAGGCCGACTTCCGGCTTCTCCGATCACGTCGGATGCATAGCGGTCAGCAGTGACTGGCATTTGGTGCCGTCTAGAACGGCACAGCCGAACGGATACAGAAATAAATATGCTGATCAAGACATCAATTGGCACTTAGATAACCGGCAGGATTGCGTTATGAGATCGAAATCAACATCCACAAGGGGTGACAATGTTAGGAATGCGTCTCGTGCGACACGCTGCGGCCTTCGCGGCGTTGGCCTTGGTCAGCCTATATTTCGGGTCTGCGTCGCCGGCCACGGCAGGTGAGGTCATGACCGACCGGTGTAGTGCCGAAGTCGCCATTCCAATCCAGTACGACGGGCATCCGGATTCCGCAGGGACGGTGATCCTGAAGCGGGACGCTGCCGGCACGACACCTTGGTCGCCGCCAATCAAGGTCGAAACAGACAGTGATGGACATGTCCGATGGTGGTGCCACTCCACGACTGGAAACTGGGCGGATGCCGGGACGTGGCGCGTGAGCTTCAATTCCGATGGGGTCGTCGGCTGCCTGGTCGCGATCGGTTCCACCATCGCGAGCGACGGCGGCGCGGGCGGCAGTCTCACGGCATGTTTGAAGCTCGTTAAACTAGGTTCGTCGGCCTTCAAAGGCTGGACGCCCGAGCGGTCGCGCTGCAACGACCACTCGAACGTCATTCGTGCGCGCCTTGGTCCCGATCGCCTGCTGCAGACCGAGTGCCTGCCAGCACAGAAACCGGTTGGACAATCGTAGCCTTTGGGTTGTCGATAGGCTGTGGCTGGTTCAGCTCGAATCTGCCACAGCCAGCAAGGTTCAGGTCACCGGGTACGATGGTGACGTTCAGCGCGCATCGGGCCTTGCCGGTTCAAGCTGACCCAAGCGGTCTCAGTAGGCTCGTCCCTCATCTGCCCCAAACGGCGCCACCATGCCAAACACCCTCCCCCAACCCCTCCCCCAGGCCGCCCTCGACGCCCTCGCCCGCCGCCTGCTGCGCCACTTCCTCGCCGAGGACGGCAACCGCACCCGGGCCTTCGCCGCCGCCCTCGAGGCCCTCCTCGCCTATCACCCCGAAACCCTCACCGACGCCCTCGCCGCCGCCCGCCTCATCGCCCTCTCCTTCGCCACCCTGATCGCCAGCGACAAGGCCGCCGACCCCGACATCGCGGAGCGCCAGCAGCTCCACTACCTGACCAAGACCAACACCCTCTGCCGCACCGCCCAGAAGGCCGAAGCCGCCCTCACCCGGCCACGCCCCCCAACTACCAGCCAGACCGCGTACCGGACCACCGCCACCCAGCCCGCCGCCGAAACCACCACCCCAACCACCGCCCAACCCGCCCCGCGCTACCCGACCGAGCCCGAGGCCGACGCCATCTTCAATGCCGTCATGGCCGAGATCCGCGCCACCCGCCCAACCGGCCCCGACCCGCGCAGCGACGCCTTCTGGACCGCCCTGCAGCAATGCGCCGACAGCCACGCCCCGCAGCCGGCCGCAACTCCAGCCCAGCCGCCGGCCACCCGCCCACCCGGCAGCCGCTGAACCTCCCACACCCTCACCAGCAGGCACATCAGTTGCCCGCCGCGACAGCTCCTGTCTAATCTAATCCCGCGCGCGACATGGAATTGCGCCCAGAGGACAACGCCAGGAGGCAGCGATGGGGCAGACGGCATCGACCCGCACCGCCGGATGGTCGTGGCTTGGCGAGCTTTCCCGGTATCAATGGATGGTCTTCCTCGTCGCCTGGCTGGGATGGTCGCTGGACGTCACCGATTTCAACCTGTTCGCCCTGGTGCTCCGCCCCGCCATCACCGACCTCGCCGGCGGCCATCCCACCCCCGCCGACATCGGCCGCATCGGCGGCTTCCTCAGCATGACCGGCCTCCTCGGCTGGGCACTCGGCGGCTTCGCCTTCGGCATCCTCGGCGACTATCTCGGCCGCGTCCGCGTCCTGACCTGGAGCGTCGTGCTCGTCGGTGTCTGCACCGCGCTGCAGGGCCTCACCCAGAGCACGCTGGCCTTCGGCATCTGCCGCTTCCTCACCGGCGTCGGCACCGGGGCCGAGATTGTCGTCGGCATTCCCCTGGTGGCCGAGGCCTTCGCCGGCGTCCACCGTGCCAAGGTGCTGGGCGTGATGATGACCGGCGGCGGCTTCGGCAACCTCATCGGCGGCCAGATCTTCGCCATGATCGGCCCCTACGGCTGGCGCTACGTGCTGTTCGCCGGCATCGTCCCCGCCATCATCCTGCTGCTGCTCCGCCGCGGGCTCGGGGAGCCCGAGTATTTCCAGGTCGTCCGCGAACGTCGCCTCGCACTCCGCGCCCAGCACGAAAAATCGCCGGAGGACCAGGCCTTCCTGCGCTTCACCCCCGCCCAGTTGTTCGCCCCGGGGTTGCGCTACAGCACCCTGATCGGCGTGCTGTTCTGCCTCGGCACCCTGCTCGCGATCTGGACCAGCCAGATCTGGCTGCCCACCATCCAGGGCCAGTTGCTGGCCAGGTCCGGCATTACCGGCCCCGCCGCCGCCCCGTTCATCGGCCACGGCATGACGCTGTGGGGCTTGGGCGGCATCATCGGCTACGCCGCGTTCGGCTTCATCGCCGACGCCGCCGGACGCCGAGCAGCGATCATCTTCTATAACGTCGGTACGATCGCCGTCGGGTTGTACATGTACCTCGGCACCGATGACTGGAGCCTCTATCCCTACCTGCTGCCGGTCTTCGGCTCCTTCGTCTTCGGCGTGTTCTCAGGCCACGCCGTCTACCTGCCCGAGCTGTTCCCGACCCATGTGCGCGCCACCGCGGTCTCGTTCTGCAACGGCTCGGGCCGCGTGATCACCAGCTTCGGCCCGCTGATCGCTGGCCTGCTCGCCGGCTCGCTGCACGGCGCCTTCAACCAGGCCACCGCCGTGATGACCTGCTTCGCCGCGCTCAGCATCGTCGCCGCCCTGCTCGGCCGCGAAACCAGGGACGAGGCCCTGCCGGCGTGAAATCGCACGGGCGCTGGTCGCGGCCGGGTATCGCCGGAGGCGCACTGCTGCTGCTCGCCTACGTGGGCTGCCCGCCCGCCCGCGCCGCCGCGCCAGCGCAGCAGGCCGCCGTCAAGACCGCCAAGGAGCGTCTCGGCGAAAAGGCCACCGATGAGCAGCGCGTCAACGACTGCAAGGTCCCGCCCGACCGCCGCACCCGCGCGAGGCCAAACGGCTGCCCATGGGACAACGCCCACTGAGATGTGCGGATCGTCCGGGCGTTACGCGACGCAAGTGGCCTGCCTGCTGGCGATCGCCGCGATAAACAGCGCCGATGCCGCCGCCGACGCGATCATCCGGACATGGTTCCACAAGGTCCAGTCGTTCAGGTAGCGTGCCCAGATCGATCCTGTGCCGGATGCTTCCGTGCTGGCGGCCGCCAACGCATCATTCAACGGGACATTGAACGCCATCGTCACGCCAAACATGCCGGCAACATGGATGACGCCGCC
>DASQVN010000765.1:0-3929 GCA_035640755.1 Rhodopila sp. | reverse complement strand
TGCGGGCGCAAGATGTGCCAGGGGTGACCGCCACCGAGATCCGTATCGGCAACACCATGCCTTATAGCGGGCCGGCAGCGGCATACGGCACGATCGGCAAGGTCGATACGGCGGTGTTCAAAATGACGAACGGGATGGGGGGACTCGCTGGACGCAAAGTCGATTTCATCTCTTACAACGACCACTACGTCGCTGCTGCCGCTGTTGCCCACGTCCGCCAGTTGGTCGAGCAGGATAGGGTACTATGCCTGTTCAACACACTCGGCACTCCAACCAATCTGGCGATCGCGAATTACTGCAACGCCCGAGGGGTACCGCAGCTGTTCATCGCGACGGGCGCGGACTTGTGGGGAGCCGACAACAAGCGCGCCTGGACGATCGGCTGGCAACCCAGCTACCGGAGTGAGGCGCAGATCTATGCCCAATACATCCAGAAGACGAAGCCTGAGGCCAAACTCGGCATTCTCTACCAGAACGACGTTTTTGGGCAGGACTACGTCAAAGGTGTACGGGACATCCTCAAGGAGCGCTTCGATGCGATCGTGACGACGGCCGCTTACGACGTATCGGACACGACGATAGACTCGCCGTTGCTGCAGCTTCACTCGAGCGGCGCCATTGTGCTGCTCACGGCGGCGACACCGAAGTTTGCCATTGAGACGATCCGAAAGATGGCAGCGATCAAATGGCAGCCGATGCACCTGCTTAGCGGTGTGGCGGCTTCTGCAGGAGCCGTCATGCTGCCGGCCGGTGCCGAGAACGGCATTGGGATCATCAGCTCGGGCTATCTCAAGGACCCGACCGACCCGCGCTGGGACAGCGATCCTGGAATGCGGGAATGGCGTGCCTTTATGGCGAAATTCTATCCTGAGGGTGATCCAAAGGATATCAGAAACGTCTTTGCCTACGGGGCATCGCTGACCATGATCCAGGTCCTGAAGCAGTGCGGCAATGATCTTTCGCGGAGGAATATCCTCGGGCAATCCTTGAATCTGCGGCGCCTGGAGTGCCCGGTGCTGCTGCCAGGCATCCAAATCAACACCAGCCCGACAAACTACCACCCGGTCCGCCAGCTTCAAATGATGCGCTGGACGGGAAAGAGCTGGGATGCCGTTGGAGACGTGATCGCGGATTCCTGATTGGGGGACGGATCAGAGTGCTTCCTGTGATCGAGGAGGGTGTGGATGTCGCACGCCGTACTGACACGCTCGAGCCTCGTCGGCGGCACGGAACCCCACTCCTGCCTCGCGGCACGTGATTGGAACTGCCGCCGATTTCGTGCAGGCGGGCGTGCCAACCATCAGCGGGGATGGCATGCTGTGACGAACGAGTGCCTGCGGTGGGAATACCGGGACAAGAGCTGCTCGGGAGGCATCGCCATGATCGAAGCTGCTGTTTTGGCACGGCAGGAGAGTCTCTGTCTGGCTGCCGTTGTGCTGTTCAGCTGCTCCGGCGCGCTTATCATGCAAATGCCGCGCGCCGAACGGCGCACCCTGTTCATTTTCCCGATTTTTCTCTCTGTTGTGGTAGGCGGCAGCCTCACCGTGTACGGCATCGAGAACTTCAGTCTATGGAAGTTTGCCGGCGCCGCATTGATTCCGATCGCGTTCGTGCAGGCAATGCGTCGGGTGGCGCCGGGCTGGCCAATGACCGCGCTGAGCTACATGACGATGATCGCGGGGGTGGTATGCGCTGACCTGTTGCTGGAAGCCTCCGTGTTCCGGTAAGTCCGTCCATGCGTGCGATGCCCGTAATTGCTGCCTTGCTGATGTCTCTCTCGGCGCTGGCTGGCGCGTCAGCCACGCATGCCGACGAACTGGTGCAAGTCGCGCCGCATCGTGCATCCGCCATCTCGGCGAATGCCGACAGCACGCCACCCTTGTTCGGGTTCCTGACCCGTCCGAACGCACCCGGCCGTTTCCCGGCCGTAATCCTGCTGCATGGGTGCCCTGGATTTACCGAGCACGACACGGCTGCGGCGGGGATGCTGAAAACCTGGGGCTATGTCGGCCTGGCATTGGATAGCCTCGGGAATGCCAACATGTGCGGCGAAGCTGCCGCCGGTGGCGCTGCCGAGATGCTCGATGCCCATGCGGCGCTACGGTATCTGACCAGCCTGAGATTCGTGGACAGCGCCAGGGTCGCCATCATGGGCTGGTCGATGGGTGGAACAGCCGCTCTTGCCGCCATGGAAAAGCATACGGGCCAGCTCACCGGGCAGACGAGCATTCGCGCGGTCGTCGCCTACTACCCGGACTGTGGCGCCAGCTCGGGCGTACTTACCATCCCGGCGCTGATCCTGGTCGGTGAACGCGATGACTGGGCCCCCGCCGCCGCATGCCGCAAGCTGGCCACGCATGAGAGCGACCTCGGAACCAGGCGCGACGCATCGGCGGGAACGCCGATTGACCTGGTCGTTTATCCGGAAGCAACGCACGCTTTCGACTATCGCTTGCCCCCAATGCACTATCTTGGACATTTCACGCAGTACGACGCCGCTGCCACACGGGACGCCGAGGTACATGTGCGGGACTTCCTGCACAGAGTGCTCGGCGAGCCGGCAGAAGGTGCACGTTAGGACCAGCCGGAGTCCGGGCGATCACCCGCGCTCGGCACGCGGGATGCCGCTGATGTCCATGGACCATGGCAAGGCCGAGCGGCATGCAACGTGCCTTCGACGCGAATGACCTCGTTGGGGCCCCAGGTGCGATAGACCATCGCCACCGGGCCAAAGAAGCCCTGGCGACTGATGTGTTCCTCCCGCAGATCGCCCAACCCGACGCGGGCCTGCCGGACATGACGCCCTGGGCGTGATGGATCCAGGAACGCATGGCAAGGCACTCCTTTCCTCAGCGATGTCATCAGGGAAACAGGACGGTCCTGCGACAACTGATGACGAACGCGTCCTGCCGCAGCAGGAAGTCGGTCACGATCTCGGCGAAGGCTTCCGGCCGCTCCATGGCTGCCTCGTGCCCGGCGTCGTAGATGAAGCCCAGATGCGCGTCGGGCATCAGCTCCTTGTAGATGCGACCCGTTGCAGGCGCGATCACGTCGTCCAGCGTGCCGAACAGCACCAACGTCGGCGTTGGCAGTTCCCGCATCCGCGCTTCCAGGTCAGCGTCCCGGTCAGGCCCGCGGACCCGGTTCACCAACGCCCGCTGCTTTACGGCGACCGCCGGATCGAGCGGCGGCAGCGGCGGCACCCGTTCGGGGTGGGCGTAGAGCCGCCGGGCGATCTCTTCCGGCGTGCCGGACGGCGGCACCATGCCCGCCAATCGGATTGCCGCCGGACCTTCGAGCACCAGCGTCTGGATCACCGCCGGATGCCGCACCGCCGTCCATAGCGCGACCTTGGCGCCGAATGACGTGCCCGTCAGATGCACCCGGTCCAGCCCTGGCGCGCCGATCGCTGCCGCGATCGTGTCCGCCAGCTCAGGCACCGTCCGGCTGCGTGTGTTCTCGGCGGAGTTCCCGAAGCCCGGCATCTCCAGCACGATTATACGGCCACTCGCCTTCCAGCGGGCGGGCGAGACAGGTCTTCACCCGCTCGTCGATCTCGGTGCAGAGGCGGGATACCTGGCGTTTCGAGATGCCGCTCATCCCCGTCGCCTGCCCAGCTCGTCAACCGAGCGGGTGGAAACGCCCTGCACATAGGCCTCCTGGATCACCGCCGTCAGCGCCTTCTCGTCCGCCGCGGCTCCAGGAAGCCTGGGAAGTAGCTGCCCTTGCGGAGACCGTGCCGGCCCGGGTTTCCCAGATCCGGTCACGATGGCCATTGCGGTGCGTCAGGCGATCGGCGCTGCGTCCGCCATGCGCCGCGCCGATCGGGCTTTCGACTTCGAGTTCCATCAGCCGTTGCGCGGTGAAGCCGATCATCCCGCGCAAGACGTCGGTGTCGGTGGTCTCTTCCAGCAGTTCACAGAGGTCCA
>DASQVN010000764.1:0-5074 GCA_035640755.1 Rhodopila sp. | reverse complement strand
GAAAGCCGAACCCGGTAGCCAGGATCGTCACGTCGCTCATGAACCTGTTTCCCCCTGCCTGTGATTGGGGCAGTCTCGCCCGAACCGCCATCACGTCAAGTTCGGCCGGACGAAAGGGAAATGCCGATGAAGGCTGTCAGGTTCACCCGTTTCGGCAACCCCGAGGTGCTGACGGTCGCGGACCTCCCCGACCCGGCGGCTGATGTTCATACAGCCGTTGTGCGCGTCATCGCCGCCTCGCCGCCGGCGGCGGGGTCGGCAATGCCGGCGTGCAGATCGCCCGCATCATCGGCACCGACCGCAGGCCCCGCGCGCCGGCTTTGCCATCCTTGCGGCTGGGCAATCGCTGATCGCCGACGCTTCCACCCTGGCCGGCGCCGTCCGCCAGGCCACCGGCGGCTGCGGCGTTGATGTCATCCTGGGCACGGTCGGCGGCGTGATGTTCCGTTGTTCGGCATCGACACGCTGAAGCTGGACCTGATCGCATCTGCTGGCGTGCTGGAAGCGCTCCGCCCGGGCTTCGAGACCGGCGACTACCGGGCCGCCCCGATCTCCCGCCGCTTCCCTCTGCGCGACGCCGTCGCAGCTTACCAGGCTGTCGCCCAGGAGAGACAAGGGCGCGTCGTGCTGAGGCCGCAGGACTGAGGCGGATCGCGGGAGAGCGGAACGTGCGGGAGCGTGGATCTGCTCCGCGAATCAATGGCTAGCGCGCGTTCGTCGTTTCCGGTCAACCGGAAAGCGCGCTAGCGCCGCGGCGTCACCATCCCTTGCAAGCCCGGCGAACGGAGCGGCCCCGCAACCAGGCCCAGCCCCGGCTGTGCCTCCGATACCCCCCGGCGCACTGGCAGCCGTCTGACGAACTGCGGCACCACCCGGATCGGCACGTAGTCGCGGAACCCGACGATCGCCATCACGAAGGCAACCTCGAGCATCAGGTCGTTCGTCCAGACACCCAGTGAGTTCGAGGTGGAGTCGATCGCCAGCGACGATGCGACCAGCAGCCATCCGTTCAGCGTTCCGCTGAACCGGGCAAGGTGATACAGGAACGACAGGAACACCACGAGGAACGCGGCAAACCCGATCGCGCCAAGATCGAGGAAGAGCAGGATCCAGAAGTTCTCGATATCGGTGTCCTTGCCGCCGAGCTCGATCTGGTATTTCAGCACTTCCAGCCGCGCCTTGGAAAGGCCGAACAGCCAGTCCTGCATGTTCAGGTGCGCGAACACCGCCCATTGCGTCGCGCGCACCTGCGCGCTGCCGTCGAAATACAGGTTCTCGACGATGCGTTCACCGATCGATGTGTGGGATATGAGCACGGCGGCCAGGATCGGCATGGCCACCACCGCCGCCCCGAGCGACAGCAGGAAGCTCGGCTGCAGGTTGCGTTGCAGCACACCCTTGAGCAACACATAGCACGCAAGCCCGGCCGAAACGGCCAGCACCACGCCCAGCGCCGCGCGCCCGCCATAGGCCAGCAGGCCGATAATCAGTGCGGTGAACACGGGCGCCGCGACAAGGAAGCGCGGGCGCATCGTATACAGCAGGAACACCGCCATCGACGTGACCAGCGATGCCGTCAACGGGTGGGAAAAGAAGGCATGCGCCCGGAACTCGTCGGTTACGGCATCCTCCTTGAACTGCGTCGTGGTCGGGTCATAGACGATCGGGAACACTTCCTTCAGCGTCAGGCTCTCGAACACCCCGACCACCACGTTCAGCAGCACCAGCACGAGCAGGATGTAGCCCAGGATGCGCTTGTGCCGTGCGCTCGCCGGTTCCAGCAGCAGCGCGAGCAGGCCGGCGGACCAGAACGTCTCGATGAACACCGAGGCGCCGTTGGTGCCGACAAAGTACACGGAATACGCCATCAGCGCGGGAATGCCGAAGATGTACAGCATCAACGCGGGCGATTCCCTGAGCCGTCGCCCGAAGGGAACAATTCCGGTGGCAAATGCGTACGCCGTGCATAGCACGAGGATCACGGTCGATGGATGGATCCTCCCCGCCTTGCTCAGCCCCATCTGGTCCAGCACATTGGACGAGAATATCAACTGCAGCGCAACCGCAAATGCACAGCACCAGAAGATGCCGGCACTGTACTTGCGCAGGCCGGTACTGCCGAGCGGATGCGGCGCGATCATGCGTAGACGCGAGTCCATGTTACGCTCCCGGAGTGGCGTGCAGCCGTCGGTTCGCCGACGAACGAAGCGCAAGTGCCGGCCGCAGTCCCGGCAGATAACGGCGAAGCCGCAGGAACGGCTGCTCCACGACATAGAATGACACGGTGGCGATGGCCAGCGTCGCGCACAGCTTCACCGCTGCGGCCTGCCACAGCGGTATGACGTGGTCCGGCACGAACGACGCCACCCCCTCATGCCACACATACAGCGAATAGCTAAGCCGGCCAACCCACACAAACACGGCGGAATTCAAGATGCGCTGCACGGGCCGCAGGTCCGGGCTGAACAGCACGGCCGCGACCAGCACGCCGATGGCACCCCCCAGCACGGTATAGCGCAGCGTCTCGCGAAACCATGCATCGCGGACAATTAGGCACGCCAGCACAACGATCGCGGCCGCAAGGGCTGAACCAGGCCCGGCCATGCGGCGAATCAGCGCGCGGCCCGACTCCATCTCGCACACCAGCGCCAGGATGACGCCGAACGCAATCGAATCGATCCGGTATTGCGATTCCGAATAGAACACCTCCGTATCAAGATACGCCGGATGCCACCATGCACCCAGGATCCGCAGGCCGAGGCACCCCGCGCACAGCCCGGTCAGCACCACCAGCAGCCGCCGAGGGTTTCCGCGGAACAGCAGCAGCGTCACCGGGAACAGGATGTAGAAATGTTCCTCCACCGAAAGCGACCAGAACGGGCCGAACGGCATCTCGATGGGGATGTGGTGTACCTGGTGATACACGTAGAAGTAGTTCGCGAAATAGAGCAGCGCCGACGCCGGCTCCAGCAGATTGTACGGGCGGCCCGTCGCGATATGCGCGCCAATGACGCAGATGATGTACGCAACGATCACCGGATACAGCCGCAGCACGCGCCGCATGTAGAACATCGGGATCGAGATTTGGCCCGTGGACTTATGCTCGGTCAGCAATAAGCGCGAAATCAGAAAGCCACTGATCACAAAGAACACATACACGCCCAGACCGCCGGGAAATATTCCGGGATCGACGAAATGTGCCGCAAGCACGAGCATGATGCTGATCGCCCGCAGGCCATCCAGGCTCGGCACGGTGCCGCGCGCTGCGGCCATCTGATCGGACGAAAGAAACAGACGCTGCATCACCTCGGCCCAACGTTGCGCGTCACACAGGGGTAGGAAGAAAACGCTGGCCAAACCACTCAAGTTCGCGTGCAGCCGCCGGAAGCGCCCGGAAAGGCCATGATCCTGTTCGTTTTGTTGTGATGTGCGCGCGGTCGAAAATCCTTGTACCGCCACCGGCCGTTGCACCAACAGCCGGGTCCGCCATGCGCCCTTCCTCGTTCGCACTAGCAATATTTATGTTTCTGGCAATATTTTCACCCGCCGGCGCATCGGATCCTGATGGCTCGAAGATGTCGCAGGCCTGGTGGCGGGATCGTTTCGCCGAGAAGCAGACCGAGCTGCACGCCAGGCCGCCCCGCCTCATCTTCTTGGGCGACTCGATCTTCCACAGCTTCGAATGGGCCACGCCCGACGCGGTCTGGGAGCACTGGTACAGCGGCCGCGACGCCGTGGACCTCGGCTTCAACAGCGACGACATCGACAACGTGATCTGGCGCGTCGAGCATGGCGAGATGGACGGCATCTCACCCAGACTCGCCGTTATCCTGATCGGCACCAACGACCTGTGGCGGCCCGCACACGAAATCGTCGGCAAGATCGCGACGCTCGTGCGCGCCATCCATCAGCGGTCCCCTGCCACCCGGATCCTGGTCCTGGGCATCCTGCCCAGCGGCAGGCCCGAGGCCGATATCAGGAATACCCACGCCGTCAATGCCGGCCTCGCCGCGCGCTACGGCAAGCCCGGCGCCATCGCCACCTACCTGGACGTGTCCTGCGTCTTCCTGCACCACGGCCAGCTCAACACCGCGCTGTTCCGTGAATACACCATCCCCGGCATCTCCGCCCCGCTGCACCCGACCCTGCACGGCATGGACCTGCTCGCCGCCCGGATCGAGCCGTTCGTCGCCGCTGCGCTGGGCGACACCCGTCGCTCCACCCCTGGCTATCCGCAGGAAACCGACTGCAAGGCGGGAGGCTGATGTCCAGCGCGTGATCGTTTGAGGCGTCCCGTCAGAAAACCTGAATCACGCGCTCAAATGAAAGCTTACGGCGCGATCCGCGCCGCCGAACCGGTCACCCTCAGCGGATCGCGCTTTAAGCATTCCGTCCGCCGTACCGCCGCACCCGCAGATCGGCCTGCTCCTTGTGCGCGGCAAAGTTCTCGATCGCGCACAGGCGGGAGCAGTACTCCCCGATCATCGCGGTCGCCTCCGGACTGACCTCCTGGTACGTCACCGTCTTCAGGAACTTGCCGACCCACAGCCCGCCCGTATAGCGCGCCGCCCGCCTGGTCGGCAGCGTGTGGTTGGTGCCGATCACCTTGTCGCCGTACGCGACATTGGTCTCCTTGCCCAGGAACAGCGCCCCGTAGTTGGTCATCCGCTCCAGGAACCAGCGCGGACTGCGCGTCAGCACCTGCACGTGCTCGCTGGCGATGCGGTCGGCCTCCTGCACCATCTCCTCATCCGTGTCGCACAGGATCACCTGCCCATGGTCGCGCCATGCGACCGAGGCGATGTCGGCCGTCGGCAGCACCCGAAGCTGCCGCGCGATCTCCGCCTCGATCCCGTCCGCAATCTTGCTGGAGGTCGTCAGCAGGATCGCGGGTGATGTCGGCCCATGCTCCGCCTGCCCGAGCAGGTCGGTCGCGCACATCTCCACGTCCGCCGTGTCGTCGGCGATGATCAGCGTCTCGGTGGGTCCCGCCAGCAGGTCGATCCCGACGCGCCCGAACAGTTGCCGCTTCGCTTCCGCCACGAACGCGTTGCCCGGCCCCACCAGCATGTCG
>DASQVN010000763.1:0-9621 GCA_035640755.1 Rhodopila sp. | reverse complement strand
CGCACGTTGGGTGTCGCGGCGGCCGGCACGGACTTGATGGCCCCGTAGTTCCTGACCTGGTGCGTGATATCCGCCGTCAATCCGGCAAGCCCCGCATAGACCTCCGGCCGGTTGACGGCCCTGGCTTTCAGGGCGTCCCCGACCAGCGCACGGGCGGCCGCGGTGTCGGCGGGCGGTGCAGCATCGCCGGCGTGGGCCCGGAACATGGTCTCCGCCTGCTGCATCACCTGCAGGAAGGCGGGCGTGGTACTGACAGGAATGGCGCGGTTCAGGGCGTAGGCCGTGGGCGCCACGCCGATCAGGATGAGCATGATCAGGCCCATGCCCTTCTGGCCGTCGTTGCTGCCGTGGAAGAACGACACCCCGGTGCAGGTCAGCACCAGCAGCGCGCGGATCGGCCCCGGCGGCGGCTTGCGGCCCTCGGGTGCCGTGTAGAGCGCCTTGCTGCGGACGATGAGCTTCATCAGCAGCAGAAGCACGGCGGCCAGCACGAAGCCGAGCATGGGGCTGAACAGGAGCGCCTTGAGGACGCTGACGGCCTGGGTCCAATCCACGCCCGAGGTCGCCGATCCGGCGGGCGCCAGCAACTGGTTGGCGAGGCCGACGCCGATGATCGAACCGATCAGGGCGTGCGAGGAACTGTTCGGAAGACCGAGCGCCCAGGTGCCCAGGTTCCAGATGATGGCGGCGATCAGCAGCGCAAAGATCATGGCGTAACCTGCGCCGCTGCCAACCTGCAGGATCAACTCGACCGGCAGCAGTGTGACAACCGAGAAGGCGACGGCACCGCTGGAGGTCAGCACACCCAGGAAATTGAAGGCGCCCGACCAGATCACCGCAGTCAGCGGCGGCAGGCTGTGCGTATAGATGACTGTCGCGACAGCGTTGGCCGTGTCATGGAAGCCGTTGACGAACTCGAAGCCGAGGGCGATGAGCAGGGCGATGCCAAGCAGCACGAATGCGCCGATCGCCAGGTTCTGCTCGCCGACGCTGCTGATATCGTTGAAGATGTTGAGGGCCGCGTAGCCAAGGCCGGCCGCAAGCACCAGCAGGAAGGCGATGGCGCCCGCGGCGTGCGGTCTTTCGTCAAGGTGTGGCCGCGGGGACGGCATCCCTGCCACGCCGCGGTCGAATGCAAGATCAGACATGTTGGTTTCCTGGCCCTGTTCCATTGTCCGCGCGGCCTGGGCGCGAGCGGATCGCCTTCAGCCGATCACGCGCCATGTTCGCGCTGTAGCGGAGTTCGGCGCCGGCTTCGATGTCAGCCGCATGACGAATTGACAGCGAAACACGCCGGCCTGCCCGGCACGCCATGACAGCGCCACGTGGGCCGCGGCCGCTGATTTCATCGTTTTCCGTATGGGTCTAATGCCTTTTCGCCCCATTATTTGTCGGTACGCATGTATCCATCTGATGGTCATCGAAGCCGGACATCTCGCCCGACTTGAGATGGAGAAGACCGATGAAATACCTGATCCGCGTTGCGTTCGCCGTGCTGTCGCTGGCGACCATTGCCCCGGTTGCGAATGCTGCGGGCTTTGGCATGCCGAGCTCGAGCCTTGGCCAGCACCAGGGCCCGTATGACAACACCGGCCGTGGCCCCAGCCAAACCGGGCTGGAAGGTGGCGGCGGCTAGTAATTTGCAGAGCAGATTCACGCGTCGATACGTTCCGCTCTCTCGCGATTTGCTCTGAAACCCTGCCCCTTTTTCGGGATGACGATGCACGAAGGCCGGGGCAACCCGGCCTTTCTGCTGTCTGCGATTCGGCCGCGATCTGATCTACTTGACGGCGATGGCCAGTGCCTCGGCCTGGATCCGCGTGCTGCGCACCCTGGCGAAGATGCTGTCCAGATCATCGGCGAGCTGGTCGGGAATGCGGCGGCCGCTCGCGTTCAGCAAGGCGTGCGGCAACTCCGAGGCGATGTCACGGTCGGCCAGCCAGCAGCGTATCCATTGCACGTCGGGGCCGGCCTTCAGCGCCACCGGGTCGCGCCGGCCGGGGATGCTCAGCGCGACCGAGCCGCGCATCTGCGCGCCGTCGATGGCGCCGGCAGGGAAGATCGGCACCGCGCCCCTGTCGGCCGCGCCGGCCGCGCAATACAGGTAGCCATCGATGTTCGACATCACGGTCAGCGTGATCGGTTCGCCCGGCGCATAGACCGGATGGCGTCCACGGTCGGTCGTCATCCACAACTCCGGCCTGATGACCGATTGCGTCACCCGGTGCAGCTCGGCATCGAACTGGTCATGGCATCCCATCAGGATTCCCGAGACCAGACTGGTCAGGCCTGCGCCGGACAGCGCGCGGAACGTGATGGTGGCGTGCGCCGCGCCGTTGGTCACGATCTCGAACTGGCTGCCGTCGTCGATCGGCACGTCGGAGGGCCATTCCACACGCTCCGCCCCCGCAGGCCAGCCGAGGATGCGGCTGCTGCCCTTGCGGCGCACGGCGTAGGCGCGCTCATCGCCCACGGGGCGGGTAATCCAGACCGAGGACGATGGCTGGAAGCAGTACGTCCCCGAGCGCCGGGCGTCCACCTGCACGTCGTCGATCATGACGACGGAGCGCGTCGGGCTGATCGACCGGGTGCCGCCGATCACCGTCGCATCGATGCCGCGGGTGCGGAACAGTTCCGCCAGCGCGGCGACGCCGTTCTGCTGGCTTGCGGCATTCTGCTGGCCCAGCACGCCCTCGAACGGGCCGCCCAGGCGCAGGATGTCGCCGGACTGGAACAGCAATGTCGCGCTGGCGCCTTCCGGGACATTCAGCCTGTCGTTGGCCGAGACCACCATGCCCGGCACGTAGCCCGGCACCGTGGAGGCCAGCACCACCGCATCCTGCGCCCATCCCCGCGCCGGGGACAGCCACGCCACGACGGTAAGCGCAAGTAACGTTGCGCACCGGAACACTGGCAAGCACCTGGACATCTGCGTACCCCCTGTCTGGCGGGAAGTCTGCTGGCGGGAAGCCTACTGGCCGGCAGTCTACGCCCTGTGGCCTGGCTCACTGTAAACCGGTTAACACCCGTGCTCACATTGTCGATAACAGAGTTGTTCATTGCGTGCCGACCAGCGGGCAGGCGTGATGACAACAATTGCGGGGGGAACCATATGGGCCAGACAAGACGTTTCTCGCCGCTGCTTGCCAGGTGCATGTCCTGCGCCGGCGTAATGCTCGCCAGTGCGATGTTCGCCTGCGTGGTTTTCACCAGCGTGATTTTCGTCCCTGGGGCGCAGGCCGACCCGAAGCCGATGCCGGCCGACGCCAAGGTCTATATCATCTGGCCGGCCGACGGGCAGGTCATTCCCGGCGGCAAGTTCTGGGTCCGCATGGGGTTGAGCAACGCCGGCGTCGCCCCGGCCGGGATCGAGAAGCCCAAGACCGGCCACCACCACCTGCTGGTTGATACCGATCTGCCGCCGCTGGACCAGGAAATCCCCAACGACAAGAATCACCTGCACTACGGCCTCGGCCAGACAGAGGCTCGTCTGGAACTGCCGCCGGGCAAGCATACGTTGCAACTATTGTTCGCCGACGACAGTCACGTGCCGCACAATCCGCCGCTGTACTCGAAAAAGATCACCATCATCGTGCCGCCGTGAGGTTGCATCGCCCATTGCATCGCCCAGGGGGGCCGGTTCTTGCGAAGGAAGCAATATGCGCCAGTTTCTGCGCCTGTCGGCCGTGACCGGCATCATCGTCGTCGGACTTTGTTCCGCCGGATACTGCCAGACCCAACCCGATGCGCACGCCCATCAGCCGGGTGAGGGCGGCTTCAAGCGCGCGCCGGCACCGGCCGACGCTTATGTCTATATCGGCTGGCCAACGGACGGCGCGGTGCTTCGCAGCACCCACATCAAGGTCTGGTTCGGCACGCGCAACTTCGGCGTGGCGCCGGCGGGAACCTTCAAAGCGAACACCGGCCACCACCATCTGCTGATCGATACGGCCCTGCCGCCGCTGGACCAGCCGATTCCCAACGACAAGAACCACCTGCATTTCGGGCTGGGCCAGACCGAGACCTATATCGACCTGCCGCCCGGCATCCACACGCTGCAACTGCTGATGGCCGACGGCGACCACGTGCCGCACGATCCGCCTGTGATGTCCAAACGGATCACGATCTACGTGCGCCCGTCCGGCAATGCCGTGGCGGAGGCGCACTAACCGCTGATTTGTAGAACGGATTCACGCTGCCGCACGTTCCGCGCTGCCGCGATCTGCTGTATTTTATAGAGCAGATTCACGCTCCCGCACGTTCCGCGCTGCCGCGATCTGCTCTACGCGGAGGGTTCAGCGCGCCGCAGGTTCAACCCGCGGCTGTGCCTTCTTCTTCCTTGGCCTGAACCGGGCCGCTGTCCTGGCCCTTGGCGGCGGGGTCGCGGTCGACCAGCTCGATGATTGCCATGTCGGCGGCATCGCCGTAGCGGATGCCGGCCTTCAGCACGCGCGTGTAGCCGCCGGCGCGGGTGCGATAGCGGTCGGCCAACGTGCCGAACAGCTTGTTGACGATCACATCGTCCCGCAGCTCTGCATATGCTCGGCGTTTGTTGGCGAGGCCGCCCTTCTTGCCCAGCGTGATCAGCTTCTCCGCGACCGGACGCAGCTCCTTCGCCTTCGGCAAGGTGGTGGTGATCTGTTCGTGCTTGATCAGCGCATGCGCCATGTTCCGGAACATGGCGATGCGGTGGGACGAGGTAACGCCGAGCTTCCGGCCGGCAACACCGTGACGCATAGTTCAGTTTCCTTCAGGCAGCCTTCAGAACGGCTCTTCCAGCCGCTTCGCGAGGTCTTCGATGTTCTCGGGCGGCCAGCCGGGGACGCTCATGCCGAGCGAGAGACCCATGGAGGAGAGGACTTCCTTGATCTCGTTCAGCGACTTGCGGCCGAAGTTCGGCGTGCGCAGCATCTCCTGCTCGCTCTTCTGCACCAGGTCGCCGATATAGACGATGTTGTCGTTCTTCAGGCAGTTGGCGCTGCGGACCGAGAGCTCGAGCTCATCAACCTTGCGCAGCAGGTTGCGGTTGAACGGCAGATCGTCCTGCGGCTCCTCGGCGCGGATCTGCTGTGGCTCCTCGAAGTTGATGAAGAGTTGGAGCTGATCCTGCAGGATTCGGGCGGCAAGGGCGACGGAGTCCTCGGGCGTGACGGCGCCGTTGGTTTCGACGGTGAGCAGCAGCTTGTCGTAGTCGGTGACCTGGCCGACGCGGGTCGGCTCGACGCGGTAGGACACGCGGCGCACCGGGGAGTAGATCGAATCGACTGGGATCAGGCCGATCGGCGCGTCCTCGGGCCGGTTGACGCTGGAGGGCTGATAGCCCTTGCCCAGGTTGACCGTGAACTCCATGCCCAGCTTCACGCCGTCGTCCAGCGTGCAGATGACAAGCTCGGGGTTCATGATCTCGATGTCATGGCCGGCCTGGATCTGGCCGGCGCGCACCTCGCCCGGGCCGGTGGCGGTCAGCGTCATGCGCTTCGGCCCCTCACCGTGCATGCGCAGCGCGAGCTGCTTGATGTTCAGGACGATGTCGGTCACATCCTCCCGCACGCCGGCGATGCTGCTGAATTCATGCAGCACGCCGTCGATCTGCACGGCGGTGACCGCGGCGCCCTGCAGCGAGGAGAGCAGGATGCGGCGGATCGCATTGCCGAGCGTCATGCCGAAGCCGCGCTCCAGCGGTTCGGCGACGACGGTGGCAACGCGCGACGGATCGGCGCCGGGCTCGACCTCAAGCTTCTCGGGCTTGATCAGGGATTGCCAATTCCTCTGGATGACAGCGCTTTGCCTCATGAAACACCTTTCAAACCGCGCGGGTGTTGCTCCGCGCGGTATTACACCGCACCTGGCGCGGCCGATGTCGATGTGTCGAGATCAGGCCGCAGCCAGAACAATCGCGGCCGGGATGACCGGCGCGCACCATGGATCAGACGCGCCTGCGCTTGCGCGGGCGGCACCCGTTATGCGGAATCGGCGTCATGTCGCGGATCGCAGACACGGCGAAGCCAACGGCCTGCAGGGCGCGCAGGGCGCTTTCGCGTCCCGAGCCGGGGCCGCTGACCTCGATCTCCAGCGTTTCCATGCCGTGCTCACGCGCCTTGCGGCCGGCATCCTCGGCGGCAACCTGGGCGGCGTACGGGGTGCTTTTTCGGCTGCCCTTGAAGCCCTGACTGCCGGCCGACGACCAGGCAATGGCATTACCCTGTGCATCGGTGATGGTGATGACCGTGTTGTTGAACGTCGCGGCAACGTGGGCGACGCCGGAGGTGATGTTCTTGCGTTCCTTGCGCCGGGGACGGGCGGCGGGTTTCGCCATGATGAGTCGATCCTGCTTTCAACGGGGTGCCGCGCTCCCTGGAGGCTCCCTGGGGGGCCATGAGGGGCGCGGCGCGTCTGAGGGTTAGTGGCCAGGGAGGTGGCTATTTGGTGACCTTCTTCTTGCCGGCAATGGCGACCGCCTTGCCCTTGCGGGTCCGGGCGTTGGTATGTGTGCGCTGGCCACGCACCGGCAGCCCGCGGCGATGGCGCAGGCCGCGATAGCAGCCCAGGTCCATCAGCCGCTTGATATTCATCGCCACTTCACGCCGCAGGTCACCTTCGACGCGGTACTCGCGATCGATCAGTTCACGGATACGCAGCACTTCCTCATCGGAAAGCTGGTTGACCCGACGCTCATCGGGGATGCTAAGCTTGCTGCAGATATCAGCGGCCTTGGTCGGCCCGATGCCATATATGTAGCGAAGACCGATGGTGACCCGCTTGTTTGTTGGAATGTTCACGCCGGCAATGCGCGCCACGCTGATCTCTCCCGCCGGCTGATGGCCGGACTGCGATTTGGTCAATGTCTGAAAGGCGCCGTACCCGTGCGGGTGGCGTCCAAGAGCGCGGGACTATAGGCCCGGCGCGGCAGGAGTCAACGGCGAGTTATCAATTCTCCGTTATCCCTGCCTGGAATGTCAAGGCACTCCGGCGAGCACCGCATCGATCTGCCGCGCCACCTCCTCGATCGACGCCATCCCGTCGACGACCCGCAAGATGCCGGCTTGCGCGTAATGCGGAATGATCGGCGCCGTCTGCCGGTGATACGCTTCCAGCCGGGCACCGACGGTTTCCCGGTTGTCATCGGCTCTGCGGGTGAATTCGGTCGAGCCGCAGACGTCGCAGACGCCGGGCGTGGCGGGCAGCTTGAACATATCGTGATAGCCGGCGCCGCATTTGGCGCAGGTGAAGCGGCCGGCGATGCGGTCGGTCAGCGCGGCGTCGTCCACCCGTAGCTCGATCACCGCGTCCAGCGGCAGATTCTTGCGAGTCAGCATCGCGTCGAGTGCCTGGGCCTGCGGCACGGTACGGGGGAAGCCGTCCAGGATGAAGCCCTTCCTGGCGTCCGGCTTGTCGAGCCGCGCGGCCAGCATGCGGATCAGGATATCGTCGGAGACGAGCTTGCCGGCCTCCATCACCGCCTTGGCTTCCTGGCCGATCGGGCTGCCGGCGGCGACCTCGGCCCGCAGCATATCCCCGGTGGAAATCTGAACAATCCCGTGCCGCTCCTCCAGCCGCTTGGCCTGGGTTCCCTTGCCCGCGCCGGGCGGGCCCAAAAGTATGAGTCTCAACGTCTCCCCCTCGGGCGCGCCTTGCGGATAAGGCCTTCGTACTGGTGTGCCAGCAGGTGCGACTGGATCTGCGTCACCGTGTCCATGGTGACGGAGACGACAATCAGGATCGAGGTGCCGCCGAAGTAGAACGGCAGGCCGTAGTCGCTGATCAGCACCTCGGGCAGCAGGCAGATCAGCACGAGATAGATGCCGCCGACCGTGGTGAGCCGTGTCAGGATCCGATCGAAGTAGGCCGCGGTGGCGGAGCCGGGACGGATGCCGGGGATGAAGCCGCCGTACTTCTTCAGGTTGTCGGCCGTTTCCTCGGGGTTGAAGACGACGGCGGTGTAGAAATACGAGAAGAAGATGATCATGGCGGCGTACAGCGCCATGTAGAGCGGCTGGCCGTGCCCCAGTTGCCCGGCGACCATCTGCAGCCAGGGCGGGCCGTTGGTGGCGAAGCCGGCGACCGTGGCCGGAATCAGCAGGATGGAGCTGGCGAAGATCGGCGGGATCACGCCCGAGGTGTTGATCTTCAGCGGGATATGCGTCGAATCGCCGCCGAACATGCGGTTGCCGACCTGGCGTTTGGGGTACTGCACCGGGACACGGCGCTGCGCCCGCTCGACGAACACGATGATGGCGATGGTGGCGACGGCGATCACCACGAAGACCAGGATGAAGAACGGTGACAGCGCACCGGTGCGGCCGAGTTCCAGCAGGGAGCCGATGGCGCTGGGCAGGTTGGCGACGATGCCGGACATGATGATCAGGCTGGTGCCGTTGCCGATGCCGCGGGCAGTGATCTGCTCGCCCAGCCACATCAGGAACATGGTGCCGCCGACCAGCGTGATGACGCAGGAGAAGCGGAAGAACCAGCCCGGGTTGATCACTGCGGCGCCGAAGCTGCCGTGCATCGATTCCAGGCCGACGGCGATGCCGTAGGACTGGAACAGCGCGATCAGCACGGTCAGGTAGCGGGTATATTGGTTGAGTTTCTTGCGCGCCTGCTCCCCCTCCTTCTTCAGGGTCTCCAAAGACGGGATCGCGGCGGACATCAGCTGGATGATGATGCTGGCGCTGATGTAGGGCATGATGTTCAGCGCGAACACGGTCATGCGCCGCAATGCGCCGCCGGTGAACATGTCGAACATGCCCAGGATCCCGCCCCCGCCGTGCTGGGTCATCAGCTCGCTCATGACGGAGGCATCGACGCCGGGCACGGGGATGTAGGTGCCGATCCGGTACACGATCAGCGCACCCAGGGTGAACCAGATGCGCTGCTTGAGTTCGGTCGCCTTGGAGAAGACGCCGAGGTTCAAATTGGCTGCAAGCTGTTCGGCAGCGGAAGCCATGGGATTGTCCTTAGTTGGTCAGCCTATTTTCGGTCCGCGGTGGTGTGGGCGCAAGCCACAACCAGCGCAAGCCGGAACCAGCGCAAGAAAAACGCCACGTGGAGGACAGGTCTGTCGGGCGACGCCGATGATGAGCACTCTGTCCATGCCATGGCCCTCTGGACGGAAGATGTGGGGTGGCGACGCCATCCCTCACGCTTAGGAGGCTGAGCTGATTGGTGTTTCCTGCCGTTCGCTGGACGGCTCAAAACGGCTCATGACGAGATCAATGGTCAAGCCGCGGTCCGCCATCTCAGCGACGGGTTGTCCGGCTCGTTTGCTTGTGTTGCTTCAGTGTGATAACCATATGCCGTGACGGAGCCGCGTGACCCGACCCTCGATGTGCTTCTCGACCTCGACGGGCAAGTTCTCGTGGTGGACCCGGAGGGCGGCCACTGGGTCCGTTTCGTCGTGACGCGGGTGCCGGTGTCGCCGGAGAAGCCGCACGGGCTGGACTATTCGCTGACGCTGCACGGCCCCGATGGCGAGCGGCCGGTCGGGTTCGATAATGCCCATCCGGTCGCGAAGCAGAGGCGCGGCAGGCCGCAGGATCATCGCCACCGCCTGTGGACCATCAGGGCCTACGAATACCAGGACGCGGCGACGCTACTTGGCGATTTCTGGGAGACCGTGGA
>DASQVN010000762.1:0-7665 GCA_035640755.1 Rhodopila sp. | reverse complement strand
GCGATGGCGCTGAAGCGGGTCGTGTACCGCACCAACCTGCCGCTGCGGCAGGGGCGAACTTACCCCGCCTCCTCCGGCGCGGGTTTCACGTCCACCATCAGCTCATTGCCGAGCTGCTCCAGCCCGGACTGCGCCGCCTCTACCGCTGCATGGCTGGGGGCGCGCAGGATGGCGATGGCGCGGAACAGCGTGCCGCCGGTGAACGAGGCGGCCTCGACATTGGTCGTCAGCTCCTCGATGTTGATGGCATTCTCGGACAGCACGCGGGTGACGTCGCGCACGATACCGGGGCGGTCATTGCCGGTGACCTCCAGCATCAGCCGCTCGCCGACAGGCGGAGCGGCGGGTTCGACGGGTTCGGCGGTGACGCGCAGGCCGTGTTGTTCGAGATGGTGCAGCTCGCCGAGGATGGTCTCCGGTGCCTCGATCCGCACGATGCCGGCGAACTGCCCGCCGAGGCGGGCCATACGCGATTCGAGCCAGCTTCCGCCCTGGTTGGCCACCGCCTGGGCCAGGGCGCGGACCAGGCCGGGACGGTCGGGGCCGATCACGGTGAGGATCAGGTTGGGCATGTCGGTTTCCTCCGGGCGGCTTGGTTCAGGCAGGGGCGGGTAGCCTTGTGCCCGATTGCTACCATGCCGGACGCCGGCGGCCGCAAGCCCCTGGCTGAACCGCCTCACTGAACCCCTTGGCTACGCAGCTCAGGCCGCGCATTCCTGACCGCACCGCCTGGCCGTGGACGCGCAGTTCAGCACAATGTCCTGTCACCTAACGGCGTAGCGGCGGGCCTCGGCGGTTGCGGCGCGGCGCCGCGGCCACGCGGCCGGCGCGACCGGTCGCGCAGCGGGAACTGGAGTGTGTTGTAGTCGCCCATCGCCTTGTCCACCGCCGCAACGACAGCCTGCGGGTCAACAGCGGTCTGCGTCAGCTGGCCGCGGCTGCGCGCCTCCCGCACCTTGGCCAGCGCCGCCTCATGCCGCAGCGCAGCATCGTTCATCCGGATCGCCACGTCGTAATAGCGAAGCTGGTCGTCGACCTCGATATTCTTCTCCGCCGCGCGGCCAAGCGCGTACAGGGCGGACAGCGAATAGGCGAGGATGCAGCCGATCGTGCCGTACTCCTCCGCGCTTTGCGGGCCATACCCCTCGATCACCTCGGTGGCGCGCATGCGGGCGATTTCCCGGCTATGGCAATCCTCGAAGAACAGCGGGGCGAGCCGCTCGGCAACCGCATGAAGCAGATCGGGCTGGGGCGAGGAGGCAGACTGGACGGGCACGGATGAAGATCCTGAGCTGAGGGTTGGGGTTGATGGTTGGGGCCACAGTCGTTCGATGTATGTTCTTTTGCCCGATCCGTTTCTGGATTGCAAGAGAAATCCGCGGGCCCCGCGTGCATCTGCTGCATTCACCGCGCGGCCAGCGCCGCCACCACGGCCGGCAGCAGTCCGGGATCGCCGACGGCAACCACCCGCCCGTCTCCGTCCACCCGGGGCGCGTTGCCCGCCCAGTCCGTCACCCGCCCGCCTGCCCCTTCGATGACCGGCAGCAGCGCCGCCCAGTCCCAGGGCTTCAGGTCGCATTCCACGATCACGTCGATCAGGCCGAGCGCGAGCAGCCCGTACGCGTAGCAATCCCCACCCCAGGTCACCCGCCGAACCCTGACCGCCAGTGCGCGGAACCGCGGCATGTCGATGCCCAGCATATCGGGGCTGGTGCACGACAGTTCGGCATGACGAAGCTCCGGACAGGACCGGGTGCGCGCCAGCCCGCCGAACGGCCCGGTGAAGCTCGTGGGGCGGCCAGCAACGCCGATCCAGCGCTCGCGTGTTACCGGCTGGTCGATGATACCCAGCAGCGGCTGGTCGCCCCGCAGCAGCGCTATCAACGTGCCGAAGATGGGCCGGCCGGTGATGAAGGCGCGCGTGCCGTCGATCGGGTCGAGCACCCAGCGCAGCGGCGCTTCGGCACGTTCGAGCCCGAATTCCTCGCCCAATATGCCGCACTCCGGCGTCAGCCGCCCCAATACGCCGCGCATCGCGTGCTCGGCGTCGCGGTCGGCAATGGTGACGGGGGACTGGTCTGCCTTGACATCGGCCGGTATGGCGGTGCGAAAGAATGGCCGAATGACGTCACCGGCGGCATCAGCAGCCTGAATGGCGGCGGCAAGCATGCGGTCCAGATCAAGCCTCATGCGATGCGCCCGCCGCATCTCCGCGGCCCTCCGTCCGCCTTCGCGTCCTCCGTGGTGAAAATGCGGGTGCGCAGCAGGCACCGCCGGTGCGATCGAGACGGCGGTCGTTCACCACGGAGGACGCGAAGGCGGACGGAGGGCCGCGGAGTATTCCCGAGAATCCCGCCCCGCAGCATCGCTGTACCTCCCACCGTTGCGTGCCCTGTGAGGCCTACGTAATGTGGCGCACCTTACGGGCACCTGACCGCCCGTTCAACGTGTTGCCCGACGATATAGCCTGACGACATAGCCTGACCGGGGATTTCTGTTTTGAACCCGATTGTTGTGATACCGGCGCGGATGGCCTCGATGCGCCTGCCCGGCAAGCCGCTGGCGGATATCCATGGCAGGCCGATGATCGCGCACGTGCTGGACCGCGGGCGTGAAGCGGGCATCGGGCCGGTGGCGGTCGCCTGCGGCGACCCGGAGATCGCGGAGGCGGTGCGCGCTGCCGGCGGCCAGGCGGTGTTGACCGACCCCGCGCTGCCCTCCGGCTCGGACCGCGTGCACGCCGCGCTCGCCGCGCTCGACCCTGACCGGCGCCATGACGTGGTCATGAGCCTGCAGGGTGACCTGCCTACCATCAACCCCGAGGCCGTGCGCAAGGTGGTCGAACTTCTCGCCGACCCCACCGTCGATATCGGGACGCTGGTGGTGCCCATCCGCGATGAGATCGAGGCCGCCACCGTCTCCTTCGTCAAGGTCGCCTGCGCCTTCGCCGAGGGTCAGGCCACCGCCCGCGCCCTCTATTTCTCCCGCCAGCCGATCCCCTGGGGCCTCGGCCCCCGCTGGCACCATGTCGGAATCTACGCATACCGCCGCGCCGCGCTGGACCGGTATGTCGCCCTGCCGCCAAGCCCGCTGGAGCAGCGCGAAAACCTGGAGCAACTGCGGGCGCTGGAGGATGGAATGCGGATCGCCTGCGTGCGCATGGAGCACGGGCCCTTTGGAGTCGATACGGCGGAAGACCTCGAACGCGCCCGGGCGCTGCTGGCCGGCGCATGAGCGGGATGATCAGCTTCCAGGGCGTGCCCGGCGCTTACTCCGACCTCGCCTGCCGCAGCGCCTACCCCGACATGACCACCCTGCCCTGTCCGTCCTTCGAGGCCACGATCGATGCGGTGCGCGACAGCACCGCCGAGCTGGGCATGCTGCCGTGCGAGAACAACCTTGCCGGGCGCGTCTCCGACATCCACCACCTGCTGCCCGAAGCCGGCCTGTTCATCGTCGGTGAGCAGTTCCAGCGGGTGGAGCACTGCCTCCTGGGCGTCCAGGGCGCCACGATCAGCGATATCCGCCGCATCCACTCCCATATCGTCGCGCTGGGCCAGGTCCGCCGCATCCTGGCCGAACTGCACGCCCAGCCGGTGGTCGAGGCCGACACCGCCGGTGCCGCGCAGCTCGTCGCCGAATGGAACCGCAAGGAGGATGCCGCCGTCGCCTCCTCCCTCGCGGCCGAGATCTACGGCCTGACCATCCTGCGCACGAATGTCGAGGACGCCGCGCACAACACCACCCGCTTCTACGTCGCCGCCCGCAAGCCCGCGGTGTTCGACCCGAAGATGCCCGACCTGATGACCACGTTCGTGTTCCGTGTCCGTAACGTGCCGGCTGCGCTGTACAAGGCGCTCGGCGGCTTCGCCACCAACGGCGTGAACATGACCAAGCTGGAAAGCTACATGATCAACGGGGAATTCACCGCCACACAGTTCCTCTGCGATGTCGAAGGCCACCCCGAACAGCCTCCGCTCAGGCGCGCGCTGGAGGAGCTGTCCTTCTTCTCGTCCGAGGCGCGGATCCTCGGCGTCTACAGAAAAGCGCCGTTCCGACTGGCACAGGCGGGAGGCGCGTAACAATATATGTCATGACGGACATGTCGTCCGCACAATCACAGGAGTTGCGCATGGCCAGTGATGACCATCCCGGTGGCGCGCCGCGGCATCATCTGATTCCCGGGCGGCACGTGCAGGGCACCAAAGTCTACAACGCCGCGTTGGAAGACCTCGGCACGGTCGACGACGTGGTGATCGATGCCGAAGCCGGCCGCATCGCCTACGCGGTGCTGAGCTGCGGCGGCTTCTTCGGCCTGGGTGAGCGGCACTACCCGGTGCCCTGGGCGAAGCTGCGATACGAAAAGGAAATGGGCGGCTACATCGCGGATGTCGAGCGTGACGTCATGCATGGCGCGCCGTCCTACGGCGACCGGCAATCGGCGCAATGGAACGACGAGGAATGGGCGCGCGCCATCTACGCCCATTACGGCGTCCCGCCCCTCGGCAATTCCGCCGCCTGACCCGGGTCGGCGGCTTGCCGCGCGGCGGCCGCCGTGCTTGGAATCGCCCGACGGCGTGGTAACGCCACCATCGTCCCATTGGGCAACCCATTGGGCGTTCCGCTGGGGAGGAACCGATGAAGATCGTCCGGGTCGAAACCCTGCGCGCCGATGCCGGCTGGCGCATGTTTTCGTTCCTCAAGGTAATGACTGACGACGGCATCATCGGATGGTCGGAGTTCAATGAAAGCTTCGGCAGCGTCGGCCTCTCCGACGTGATCAATGGCGTGTCGCCGGTGCTGATCGGCAAGGACCCGCGGCGGTTCGAGGCCGTGACCCAGCACTTGCACGTGCTGACGCGCCAGTCGCGCGGCGGCATCAACCAGCAGGCCATTGCGGCGATCGAGAATGCGCTGCTGGATGTCGCCGGCAAGGCCCATGGCGTGCCGGTTGCTGCCCTGTTCGGCGGCCCGATCCGTGAGCGCATTCCGGTCTACTGGTCGCATTTCGGCACCTACCGGGTGCGCAGCGCCGAGTTGATGGGCGTGCCGCCGCTCAGGAATTATGACGATCTCGCGCGGCATGCGCAGGAGGTGCGCGGCCGCGGCTTCCGCGCGCTGAAGGCGAATATCCTGCCCTTCGTCAACGGCAGGCTCGAGTCATTCACCCCGGGCTTCGGCCGTACGCCCGGCTGGCCCGAGCTCAACTGGGACAACCGGCTGCTGTATGGCCTGACTGACCAGTTGAAGGCGATCCGCGACGCCGTCGGGCCGGAGATGGGCATCCATCTCGATGTCAACTTCCACTTCAAGACCGAGGGCTTCAAGCGCATCGCCGAAACGGTCGCCCCGTTCGCGCTGACCTGGCTGGAGATCGACACGCACGACGCGCCGGCGCTGGCCGAGATCAAGCGTTCGGCACCCTGCCCGATCGCCTCCTGCGAAACGTTGCACGGACGGCGGGAATTCAAGCCGTTCTTCGATCACTACGCGACGGACGTCGCCATCGTCGACGTGATCTGGAACGGACTGCTGGAATCCGCCAAGATCGCCGCCATGGCCGACGTGTACGAAGTCAACGTCGCGCCGCACAACTTCTACGGCCACCTGTGCAGCGTCATCAGCGCAACGTTCAGCGCCATCGTGCCGAATTTCCGTGTCATGGAGATCGATATCGACAGCGCCCCCTGGCGCGACGAGTTCTACACCGCGGTCCCGGTGATCGAGAACGGGGAGTTCATCCTGCCCTCCGGCCCCGGCTGGGGGATGGACGTCAACGAAAAGGCGGTGCGCGCCCGCCCACCGAAGGGTTGAGAAGTCTTTCCAAGGAGGAACAAATGGCCAAGTTCAAGATCGCCACACCGGCCGGGGCCAGCTTCACGGTCGCCGGTGGCGGTTATGATTACGAAATGGAACCGCTGGAGGGCATCGACGCCGAGATCGTCGAGGGGCCCACCGACGAGGACGGCTTCATCAGGTTCGCCCAGGACGCCGACGCCATCTACGCCAAGGGCATCAAGTTCAGCAAGAAGATCATCGACGGGTTGCCCGACCGATGCCGCGCGATCGTGCTGGGCAGCGTCGGCGTTGACAGCATCGACGTTGCGGCCGCCACCGCGCGCGGCATTCCCGTGACCAACTGCCCCGACACCTTCATCGAGGAAGTCGCCGATCACGCAATGACCCTGCTGCTGGCGAGCTTCCGCCGCGTGATAGAGCAGGACAAGATGGTGCGCGAGGGCCGCTGGCGCGAAGGCCGCCCCGCGCTGCTGCAGATCCCCCGGCTCATGGGCCAGACCCTCGGGCTGATCGCCTTCGGCCACGTCGCCCGCGCCGTCGCCCGCCGAGCCAAGCCGTTCGGCTTGCATGTCATCGCCTACGACCCCTACATCGAGGAGCTGGTGATAATCGAGCACGGCGTGGTTCCCGCCACGCTCGAGGAAGTGCTGTCGCAATCCGACTTCGTTTCGATGCACGCACCGGCCACGCCGGAGGCCGAGGGCATGCTGAACGAAAAGCACTTCCGCATGATGAAGAAGACCGCCATCTTCATCAACACTGGCCGCGGCCCGACGGTGCAGGAAGCCGCTTTGATCAAGGCGCTGCAGGAGGGCTGGATCGCCCATGCTGGTCTCGATGTCCTCGAAGTTGAGCCGCCCGGCAACAACAACCCGCTGCTGGGGATGACGAACGTCACGCTCAGTGCCCATACGGCCAGCGCCTCGGCCCGCTTCGACCCTGCCCGCAAGCGCCACGTCGGGCGTGAATTGTCGCTGGTACTGCGCGGCAAGTGGCCGATGAGCTGCGTCAACCCCGCCGTACTGCAGAACAGCACGAAGCTACAGCGCTGGCAGCCGGTATCGATGGAGCGCGGACCGAACAGCTGACGGACAGCCCTTCCGCGCGCCGAGCCCTCTCGTCACGGCCGGCCGCCGAGCTGGCTATCCTCGCTTAGACGGTTGTGCGCAGATGGCCGGGTCGAGCCCGGCCATGACGGTGAGAGCTGGGTACGCAGATGGTCGGGCCTGACCCGGCCATGACAGTGAGAGCGGGGTGCGCAGAAGGTCGGCTCGGCGGCTGTGACAGATACGCAGCGCCGGCCGCGCCAGGATCACCCGTCGGTCCGATCAGCGCGTATAGCCGTCGATCTGGTCCTGCACCCAGCTCAACACGGTGGGAATCGACTGCCCGTCCCGCAGCTTGGCCATGATCTGGTTGTGGATCGCCCCATTGTAGATCTGCACCGCCACATCGGGCGCGGCTTCCCACGCCGTCAGGCTGGGCTGCGAATGGTGCCACGGCCGGATCGGGTAGTTGTACACCGTGCCGACGGGCGGCTCCACCTTCGCCCAGATCGGGAAATCCACCAGCTTTGCATAGGGCGGGATGTCGTAGCCCGCGACCTCGTTGCACCGCTGCTCGATCTGCTCGCGCTGCATCAACCACTCGACCAACTCCTTCGCCGCGGACTTGTTGGAGCTGAAGCTGTAGATGCCAAGGAAGAAACTCAGCGTCGGAATGAAGCGCCCCTTCGGCCCGCTCGGGTTCGGGAACGTCCAGCAGTCCGCGGCGATCTGCGGCGCGTCGCGTTTCGCCACCGCCCAGGCCGACGGCGGGTTGCAGATCAGCGCGCTCTTGCCCGCGATCAGGATTCGGTTGTTCGAC
>DASQVN010000761.1:0-7226 GCA_035640755.1 Rhodopila sp. | reverse complement strand
GAGACGATCGCCATCCGCTACTTTCCAACCCGCGCGCCGACCTGCTGGTCCCAGCGCTGGAATGCGTACACCAGCTTGTCGGCCGGCAGCGGCGTCTCCGACGGCACCTCGGCGATCAGCTTGTCGTAGAACGGGCGGTTGTAGGCGCTGATCGCGTCCTGGCTGTCCTTCGGCGCCATCGACAGCGGTACGTCCTTCACCGCCGGGCCGGGGTAGAAATACCCCTTGTCATAGGTCGTGGCCTGCGCAGGCTTCGACAGCACGTAGTCGATCAGCTTCAGCAGCACCGCCATCTTGGCATCCGGCACGCCCTTCGGCACCGCCATGTATTGTGCGTCGGTGACCCAGTGGAAGCCCTGCAGCACCGCGACCTCGGCCTCCTTCGGCACGACGCCCAGCACCCGCGGGTTGATGTCCCAGCCGGTCATGGTGACGATCATGTCGCGCGAGCCCTCGCCCAGCTCCTTCATCGTCGCAGTGGTGCCGGTCGGATAGTATTCGATGTTCTTGCCAAGCTCGACCAGGTACTCCCAGGTCTTGCTCCAGCCGTCCTTCGGGTCCTTGGGGTCGGAATCCCCCAGCAGGTACGATAGCCCCTGCAGCCAGGTCCGCCCAGGCCCCGAGTTGGCGGGACGCGCATACAGGAACCGCTTCGGATGCGCGCGCGTCCAGTCCAGCAGCTCCTGCGCCGTCTTCGGCGGCTTGGCCACCGCGTCCGGCATGTACTCCAGCAGCGGGCCGGCCGGGCAGAACACCACGCACATCGCCTGGTCCTGTGCCAGCGCCTGCATCTTCAGCGCGCCCGGCTGATAGATCTCGGCCGGCTTCGGCAGCACATCGCCGTACTCGTGGACCAGCGGCATCCACAGCTTCTGGTCGATGCCCGCCGACAGCGCGTCGGTCCCGGTCAGCACCAGGTCGATATCGACCCGCCCGGCGTCCTGCTGCGCCTTCAGCTTGCCCGGCAGCTCCGGCGCCGGCGCCTGGCTGTAGGTCATGCGCTGGATCAGCTTCGGGTTGGCCTTGGCGAAGTCGTCCATCGCCCGCTGCGTGAGCTGCAGTTGCCCGGCCACATCGACAACGTTCAGTGCGACCGGCTGGGCGGGCACGGCAGGGGCGGCGGCATCCGCCGTGCGGGCCCCCACCCCGGCCAATACCGCCGCGCCGCCCAGGACGGTCCGCCGTGTCGCTTGCAGCTTTGTCATCGTGATTACTCCCTCGGGGAAGCTGAACGGTATGTCATCCGCGCTGGTCGTTGGCCCGCCGGCACGCTACGCTTGCCATCCCAGTATGGCAGTCCCGGTATGACAGAAGGATGCTTGCGTGACTGATACGGAGCGCTTCTCCAACAACCGCTCCGCGCCGGTCAAGATCACCGATGTCGCGGCGGCGGCGGGCGTGGCACCGATGACCGTGTCGCGGGTGATCAATACACCGGACCGCGTGTCGCCCGAGACCACCGCCCGCGTGCGCGCGGCGATCGAGCGGCTGGGCTACGTGCCGAACCTGATCGCCGGCGGCCTCTCCTCGCGCAAGTCGCGCATGGTCGCCGCCATCGTGCCGACCATTGCCCATCCGATGTTCGCCGACGTGGTGCAGGCCTTCTCCGACTCGATGCGCCAGGCCGGCTACCAGGTCATGCTGTCGATCAGCGGCTACGACGATACCGACCACGACGCCCTGTTCCGCGCCCTGCTCGGCCGCCGCCCGGACGCGCTGCTGATCACCGGGTCGGCCTACAGCCCCGGTGCCCTGCAGATGCTTATCGAGGCACAGATCCCGGTTGTGGAGAATTGGGACGTCTCCAGCCGCCCGATCGACATGATGCTGGGCTTCGATCATGCGCAGGTCGGCAGTGAGGTCGCTGCCTTCTTTCATGCCAAGGGCCACCGCCGCTTCGCCGTGCTCTCCGCCGGCGATACCCGAGCCCTGGCGCGCGCCCGCGGCTTTACCGAGGCGGCGCAGCGTCTGGGCGGGACCGTGGTCGCCGAACAGATCATCCCCTCGCCCAGTACCATCGCCGCCGGCCGCGCCGCCCTGCGCACCATGCTGCCCAGCCTGGGTGCCAGCCTGGGTGAACGCTGCGCCCTGTTCTGCGGCTCCGACCTGCTCGCCTTCGGCGTCGTCACCGAGGCGCGGATGCACGGCGTGGCGATCCCCGACCAGCTCGCCGTCTGTGGCTTCGGCAGCTTCGAGCTGACCGCACAGTGCGAACCGCCGATCACCACCGTGAGCCTGGAAGGCGTGCAGACCGGCCGCTCCGCCGCCGCGCTGCTGCTCCGCCGCCTGTCCGGCGAGCCGCCGCGCGACGCCGACCGCGTCCATGTGCCCTTCAGCATCGTCGAGCGCGCGACCTCGTAATTGGAGCGGCGCCCTGCCGTGATGACCATCTGACCCCACGCCGGCCAAAGGCCCGCGATCCACCGCTGCCACACCCGCAGCAGTCAAAGGCACGGATGCGATCGGCGGCGGACGTTGCCCCCATGTTATCGCTATCATCTCACCCCCGGCCGCTCATTGTCAATCCGGCACAGGCAAAAATTCCCGCCCGGCCATCTTGTCATGGCCAAGCCCTGTATCGCCATGGCCCCGCCGTATCCGTCATGGCCGGGCTCGACCCGGCCATCTACGCACCCCCGGCGCCACCACCGCGCGCGCCACCACCGCCCCCGACTTGAGCCGCACTCCCGCAAGCCCGATACTCCCCCGCACCGCAACGCGGAGCACGCCATGATCAGTGTCGAGGAAGCCCGCAACCGCATCCTCGCGGCCATGCACGCCACACCGGCCGAGGTCGTCGCCCTCGCCGAGGCCTGGAACCGCGTCACCGCCGCGCCGGTCACCGCCCGCCTCACCCAGCCGCCCGCCGACGTCTCCGCCATGGACGGCTATGCCCTGCGGGCCGCGGATGGCACCCTGGGCGCCGAACTGCGGGTCATCGGCGATGCCCCGGCCGGGCATCCGTTCACCGGCACGGTGGGCCGCGGCGAGGCTGTGCGCCTGTTCACCGGCAGCCTCGTACCCCAAGGCGCCGACGCCATCCTGCTGCAGGAGGACGCCACGCGCGACGGCCAGAACGTGCGGGTCAATGAGGCCGCGGTCCAAGGCCGGCACATCCGCCGCGCCGGCCAGGATTTCGCCCAGGGCGATGTCGTCGTGCCAACCGGCCGCCGCATCACCGCACGCGATGTCGGCCTCGCCGCTGCAGCCAACCACCCGTGGCTGACCGTGCACCGCCGCCCCCGCGCCGCCCTGCTCGCCACCGGCGATGAGATCGCGATGCCGGGGGAGCCGATCCCCCCGGGCGGCATCGTCAGTTCCAATTCCCACGCCCTGGCCGCGCTGGTCCGCGCCGCCGGCGGCGATCCCATGGTGCTGCCGATTGCCCGTGATGACCGCGCCACCATCGCCGCCGTGGCCGATGCGGTCGCCGGCGCGGATCTGCTGGTCACCACCGGCGGCGCCTCGGTCGGCGACCACGACCTGGTCATCGCCGCACTGCAAGAGCGCGGGCTGGAGCTCGATTTCTGGCAGATCGCCATGCGCCCCGGCAAGCCGCTGCTGTTCGGCCGGCTGGGCGCCACGCCGGTGATCGGCCTGCCCGGAAATCCGGTCTCGGCCATGGTCTGCGCCATCCTGTTCGTGCTGCCGGCGCTGGCGAAACTTTCCGGCCTGCCCGGCGCGCCGCCGGCGGTGAGCAGCGCCGTCTTGGGCGCGCCCCTCAAGCAGAACGATCACCGTGCGGATCACCTGCGGGCAACCATCGTGGCCGATTCGCAAGGCCGCCTCGTCGCCACCCCGTTCCCGGTGCAGGACAGCGCCATGCTGCGCCGCCTCGCGCTCGCCGATGCGCTGATTCTGCGCGCGCCGCACGCACCGCCCCTGGAAAAGGGCGCGACGGTGGAGATAATACGCCTCGATTCGCTGGGCTTGTAACGCGTCCGCTTCAAAAATCTGCATTTGCATGCTGCGGTATTCAAATTTGCCCACAGTTTCGCTTGACGACGGACCAGGAATAAACCTAGAACGTGAGCTACGGTTGCCGGTTTGTTCCGACAACCCAGGCAAGGAACGCATGTATGCTCACTCGCAAGCAATATGAACTGCTGGTGTATATCGATCGGCACCTCAAGCAGACCGGCATTTCCCCAAGCTTTGAGGAAATGAAGGACGCCCTCAACCTGAAGTCGAAGTCCGGCATCCACCGCCTCATTTCAGCGCTGGAGGAGCGGGGCTATCTCGCCCGCCGCCACCATCGCGCCCGCGCGCTCGATGTGCTGCGCCTGCCCGATAACATGACGGCGGCGGCGGCCGGCGAAGGCCAGGCCGGAAACCTCGCGCTGAACGTCATCCAGGGCGACTTCGCACAGCGCCTGCCCGGCGTGCGCACCGCCAGCGAAGCCGGCGCGGTCCAGCTCCCCCTGTACGGCCGCATCGCCGCCGGCCTGCCGATCGAGGCACTGCGCGACAACGACTCCCACATCGAGGTGCCGATGGCCCTGCTCGGCCACGGCGAGCACTTCGCCCTGGAAGTCGCCGGTGATTCCATGGTCGAGGCCGGCATCCTCGACGGCGACACCGTGATCATCCTGAAAAGCGAAATCGCCGAGAACGGCCAGATCGTCGTCGCCCTGGTCGACGACAATGAGGTCACGCTGAAGCGCCTCCGCCGCAAGGGCAACTCGATCGCGCTGGAGCCGTGCAACGTCCGCCATGAAACCCGGATCTTCCCGGCCGACCGCGTCAAGGTGCAGGGGCGTCTCGTCGCGCTGATGCGGGCCTACTGATCAGCCGGCATCCCCACCGGCAAAGATTGGACTGTCAGCTCCCGCCGATTGGTTCATCCTTGCCTGGACCAATTGGTTCTGGAACGATGTTGCATCTTCGGCCATGGTGCTCGCGCGTGATCGGTTGAGGCGGGTCCGTCAGAAACCGTGAATCACGCGCGCAGGTTAAAGCGCGATCCGCGCCCAATTGCACCATGAGGCACCATGGCCGACGTCGTTGATGCGACATACGAAATCACCCGGCGCAACAAGGTCGTGCGCCGCCCGCAGCGCGGCTTCTACGACAAGCCCACGGTGCACGCCATTCTCGACGCCGCCATGGTCGCCCACATCGCCTATGTCATGGACGGCCAGCCGTTCTGCACGCCCACCGGCTTCTGGCGGGAGGGGGAGCATCTCTACTGGCACGGCTCCTCGGCCAGCCGGATGATCCGCTTCCAGTCGCCCGGCGTACCGGTCTGCGTCACCGTAACGCATCTCGATGCCATCGTGCTCGCCCGCAGCGGCTTCCATCATTCGGTCAACTACCGCTCGGTCATGGCGTTCGGCACCGCCCGTCTGGTCGAGGGCGAGGCGGCAAAGCGCCGCGCCATGGACGGCTTCGTCGACCGCTTCTTCCCTGGCCGCGCCGCCACCCTGCGCCCGCCCACGGCGCAGGAGATCAAGGCCACCTCCTTCGTGGTGATGGAGATCGAACAGGCCTCGGCCAAGATCCGCGACGTGCATGTCAGCGACGATGAGGAAGACTACGCCCTGCCGATCTACGCCGCGCTGTACCCGGTGAAGCAGGTGCTGGGCGAGCCCGAGGAATGCCCCCGCCAATATCCGGGCCTCGAGGTCCCGGAAGGCCTGCGCGGCTACGCCGCCGGCCGCAAGCTCGAGGATGTGATGCTGGAAGCCTATCGCAAGCAGTACGACTGACTGCCCCCCAAACCGCCACCCCAAGACCGCCGAGGAACCATCCCCCCGCACCCACGCTACCATCCCAACCAACATGACGGATGCGCGGCATGAGGCTGTTCAAATGCCAGAACTGCGGCCAGTTGCTGTATTTCGAAAATACACGCTGCGAATCATGCGGCCATCCACTCGGTTACCTGCCCTGGGCGATGACGGTCTCCGCCCTCGAACCCGAGGGCGACCTGTTCCGCCCCTTGGCCGCGCCGGCCCAGCCGGTGCGCCTCTGCGCCAACGCCGCGGAAAACGCCTGCAACTGGCTGATCCCGGCCGACAGCAACGCCACGATGTGCGCGGCCTGTCGGCATAACCGCACCATCCCCGACCTGTCGGTCCCGTCCAACCGGCCGCGCTGGCAGAAGCTGGAAGCCGCCAAGCACCACATGTTCTACTCGCTGCTGCGCCTTAACCTGCCGCTCACGAACCGGACGGACGACCCCGCGCACGGCCTCGCCTTCGACTTTCTCGCCGACGCCCCCGACCCCGGCGCGCCGAAGGTGATGACCGGCCACGACAACGGCCTGATCACCATCGCCCTGGCGGAAGCCGATGACGCCGAACGGGAACGCCGGCGAACCCAGATGCACGAGCCCTACCGTTCCCTGCTGGGCCATTTCCGCCATGAGGTCGGGCACTACGTCTGGGATGTCCTGGTCCGCGATGGCGGCCCGCTGGAGCAATTCCGCCGCGTCTTCGGCGACGAGCGGCAGGACTATGCCCAGGCCCTCGAACGCCACTACCGGAGCGGCCCGCCGGCCGACTGGCAGGCGCACTACGTCAGCCAATACGCCAGCATGCACCCGTGGGAGGACTGGGCGGAAACCTGGGCGCACTACCTCCACATCATCGACACGCTGGAAATGGCGAGCGCCTTCGGCATCCGCGTCAAGCCACGCCTGGCCAGCGAGGAAACGCTCGCCGCCGACATCAACCTCGATCCATACCAGGGCAGCGCGAGCATGCAGGAGATCGTCGACGCCTGGCTGCCGCTCACCTTCGCCATGAACAGCCTGAACCGCGCCATGGGTCACCCCGACCTCTACCCGTTCGTCCTGTCGCGCAAGGTGGTGGCAAAACTCGGCTTCGTACACGACGTGGTGCACGGCCGGGCATCGGGCTGAACCGGCAGCAACGGGTTCTGCCACCGCGCTCGGCTGCCCCCCGGCTGCCGGTCACGAAGCCCCCGCACAGCGTTGTGGGTCCCGCGCGCGAGTGGATGGCCGCCGTTGCGCAGGACTGCTACGTTGCGCACGGAGGACGACGCTGATGGCTCGAAAGACGGTCCTGGTGGCAGGGGCAAGCGGCCTGGTCGGGTCTGCCGTGGCCAGACACTTCGCCCAAGTGCCCGAGGCGAACGTCATCGCCCTTTCGCGCCGGCCGCCGCCCGAGCCGGCGGCACGCCATCTGCCGCTGGATCTGACCGATGCCGCGGCCTGCGACGCGGCGGCGCGCGAGATGGCCCCCGAACTGGCCCCCGAGTTG
>DASQVN010000760.1:0-3069 GCA_035640755.1 Rhodopila sp. | reverse complement strand
TGCCATTTTTACCGGTCCTGGGTGGCGGATCGGGTTGGCGACGGCCTGGCCGAACCTGAGGCCCCATCGCCGCACCGTTTCATGGCTCACGATAATGCCACGGGCGGCAAGGATTTCGCCGACGTGGCGCAAGCCGAGCGGAAAGCGGAAATAGAGTCCAACAGCGAGGCTGATGATCTCGGCTGGGAAGCGATAGCCGGCGTAGCGGCGTGAGGCGGTGCCATGCGGCTCGGCCACGCGACCCGGACTGCCTGGGCAAGCCAAGTGGAGGCCAAGTTGACAGCGCCGGAGAATGGATTTCCCCAATGGACCGAGACACTCGCCACGGGTGCCGTGACCTGACGCACGTCAGGACAATCTCCCCCCACCGCGGTCACGCGAGGTATCCCGTCAACCATTGCACCACCAATCGCTGTCAGTCGCGCTGTCCGCATGGTCCTCCGGCACCTGATGAAGGACGACCGGCTTCGACATCAGGCGTGGCGCGCTCGGTGTGTCCGCCGTGACGATGTTCAGACGCAGGGCTGCGAGGACAGCAAGGATCAGGATCCTGGTCCAGAGCTTCCACGGTTCGGACGCTCTCAAGATAGGGCTGCTGCGCATGACCTGTCTCCGGAATGAGGCTCCGTCGGGCGGTGCTGCCGGTCCGACGCCGACCTTGCTGGCACCTGGAGAATTGCCTAAGACAGGCGGGAAAGCTCTGAAGCCTTTCACACCAGACGACGCCGGCCGCACAAACGCGGTGATCAAATGACAAGGCGGCAATACGGGCGTGTGACCGCGGACCGGCCGGGGGAAGCGTAACCAGGGGGGAGCATGATATCTCTGGCGTCGGTTCCTGTATTCCAAGGCCTGAGTGGTGAGGCGCTTCGGCAGCTCGAACATGGCAGCACGATGCTAGAGCCCCGCGATGGTGCGACGATCTTTGCCCAGGGGGATACGGCCGACGCCGTCTATGTGATCGTCGCCGGCGATGGGCATGTTCGCATCGGTGCTGTCGATTGCCACAGCAAGGCATTGATGGTGGAAGTATTCCACGCCGGGGAAATATTTGGCGAAATCGGCGTCATCGACGGCGGTGCCCGTACCGCGACGGCTGTCGCCGAGGGCAGGCTGCAATTGGTGAAGATCCGGGGCGTGGCGTTTCTGGCCGTACTTTTCCATAACCCGCTTCTGGGTGTGGCGCTCTGTCGAACCCTTACGCAGCGCCTGCGGCGGACCTATGAGCTGCTCCAGGACGCGACATTCGAAACGCTCGAGGTCCGCCTAGCGCGGCAGGTCTTGTATCTGGCGGAACGTGAAGGCCGCGTGACGCCCCAGGGGTTACGGCTGACCCATCGGTTCCGCCAGGCCGATCTCGCCGACCTGCTCGGCGCAACAACCCGCAGCATCATCACGATCCTCAATGCCTGGCGCACATCCAATCTGGTTGCCTACGACACCGACCGGGCGTTGCTGACCGTAACGAACATGGCTGCCCTCCGCCGGATCACCGAGGCGGATCAACCGGGATAGTCAGTCCCCACGCTGGGCCCGATGCCTGCCACCCCCGGGCCGGCCGCCCAGGCCAGCTTACTGGCCCGGATGCGTCTGGCAGCGAGAAGCCTTCATTTGTCGGGCGTGCGCACGACGGCAGAACTGGCCAGGTGCTCCACCGCCTTCGGCATGACCGTCTGGTTGTCGGCGCCCCTTCCATGACGTGCCAGCTCTTCAGCCGTCCATGGTACGCCATATTGTGGGTTGATCATGCTCGGTGGAACGCCCTGCGCCGAGGCAACGCCCATGCCCAGGGGCAGACTCGCGACCGCGGCAAGCAGCACCGCCGTCCCTACTGCAGCAGCCCGGCTGTCGTGCGCGTCCGCTGAACTGCCCATCACCTGTCGGAACTTCATGGCTCATTCTCCTCATGCAAGCTGCCAGACATGTGCCACAGCACCTGTGGTTCACCGTTCTGGCAGCGGGAGACTTGCCCAAAGCATCCCCTGTCGCTCTGAAGTGCTTCACACTGCTGCTCATTGTCCGATTGCCCGCGATTGATGCCGCTGGCTGGCATTGCCAAGTTAATCGGCGGCGGAACGAGTTAGCATGATGAGTGCCGCTGTTCCGATCCTCATCCCACCTGCTGGACAGACGTTTCCTGTTGCCAGACCCGAAAAGCTTTCGCCCGTGCACGTCGATAACCACCGGCACTGAGCCGATGTCGCCGCGGCCGGAAATGGCCGTAGATCATGGCGTGTGCCGAGAGGAAATCCTGGGCCTGGTCGCGTGACTTGAACCGCTGCATCTGCCGTTCTCGCCGGCGTGTCGGGCGATGTGAGTTCTCCGCCCGGTTGTTCAGATACCGGCTGGTCCGGTGTTTGACGTCGGGCAGCAGCGCACGCCAGGCCACGCCATAACTGCGCAGCCCGTCGGTGACCAGGCGCTTGGGTTTGTTCTGCAGCCCTTTCAGCAAACGGCGGAAAAAGCGCTTGGCCGCTGCCCCATCCCGCTTGTCCTGCACCAAGATGTCCAGGACCACCCCGTTCTGATCCACCGCACGCCACAGGTAATGCAGTACGCCCCCGATACGTACAAACACCTCGTCGAGGTGCCAGGTATCGCCGGGGCGAGGTCGCCTTCGGCGCAGCCGTTTGGCGAACTCAGCACCAAACTTCTTGCACCAGGCTCGGATACTCTCGTGCGTCACGGCCACGCCGCGCTCGGCCAGGATCAGCTCGACATCCCGCAGGCTGAGGCTGAACACATGGTAGAGCCACACGGCGTGGCTGATGATCTCGGCTGGGAAGCGGTGGCGATGATACAAACAGGGCTCTGACGTCATCCGGGCAGTTTCGCCCGCCTCGCTTCCCGTCACCAGCCGCGGTTAACTTGGCAATGCCGTCTCAAAAGATTGTGGCACAAATTGATGTTCTAGCCGCTGCCGAGGATCTTGGTTCCATTGCCCGACTCTTGTCGCAATCCTTCGATGAACGCCTTTTGCCGCAATTCAACAGCGACGACGATGCGCGAAACCTACTTGTATTTACTCTAGTGTGGACGTCACTAGAAAAAATGGTCGGCAAGATACAT
>DASQVN010000759.1:0-4026 GCA_035640755.1 Rhodopila sp. | reverse complement strand
GGAGGCCGATCACGGCATCGTCTTCCGCCGCACCGATCTGGGGCAGGAGGTGGCGGCGCGCTTCGACAATGTCGTCGATACCCGCCTCTGCACCGTCCTTGGCGATGGGGTTGTCCGCATCGGCACGGTCGAACACCTGATGGCGGCGCTGGCGGCACTCGGGATCGACAACGCGCTGATCGAGCTCAATGGCCCGGAGGTGCCTATCCTGGACGGTTCCGCCGCGCCCTTCCTGTTCCTGCTGGACTGCGCCGGCAGCATCGAGCTCGATGCGCCGCGCCGGGTGGTCGAGGTCCGCCGCACGGTCCGCGTCGAGGCGGGTGAGGCCTGGGCGGAGCTTCGGCCGCTGGGTCCGGCCACGCGCGCCAGCCAGCCGGTGCTGGAGATGGATCTCTCGATCGACTTCGCCGCACCGGCGATCGGCCGGCAGGCCGCGTCGCTGACCCTGATGGCGGAGACGTTCCGCCGACAGATCGCGCCTGCGCGCACCTTCACGCAGATGCATGAGGTCGAGCAGTTGCAGGCTGCCGGCCTCGCCCGCGGCGGCAGCCTGGACAACGCCGTCGTGGTGGACGGCGCGGCTGTGCTGAACCCGGGCGGGCTGCGCATGCCGAACGAGTTCGCCAGCCACAAGCTGGTGGATGCGGTGGGCGACCTTGCGCTTGCCGGCGGGCCGCTGCACGGGCGGTTTGTTGCGCATCGGCCGGGGCATGAGTTGAACAACCGCCTGCTGCGGGCGCTGTTCGCCGATGCGGCAGCCTGGCGGGGCGCGAGCATCGACCCGCTGTCCGCGGCGGCTTGAACGGCTGCCGGCGGGCGGGTGCGCTGGCGCATCCCCTCATCTTGTCATTTTCGACCTTGATCCGGCCGTCTGCCCACGGTCCGTGCTCCAACGACTCGGCACCGACCCCGGAATAGATGGCCAGGTCGAGCCCGGCCATTCCGGTGGCGTGCGGCGGATTTGTACTGCGGGGAACCGGCTACAGGGCGAATCGGGCCGTGAATCTGGCCGTGTCGGGGCGGCACCGTGTCAGCAATGCCGGGTGAAATGCTGCATTGCGGAGATTTCGCTGCGGCGCGGCCTGCGTTCCTGTATCGAAAGGGCGGTTCTCGCTTTCCCCCGGTTTGAAGTGTGCTAAAGCCCCCGCCCCATGAGTCATTTCCTCGACTTTGAAAAGCCGATTGCCGAACTTGAAGGCAAGATCGAAGAGTTGCGACGCATGTCGGAGCCCGACGGGCTCAACATCTCGGAAGAGGTGGCGCGGCTGACGGCGGTGGCCGACAAGCAGCTCCGCGCCACCTACGCCAAGCTGACGCCGTGGCAGAAGACGCAGGTCGCGCGGCATCCTGAGCGGCCGAAGGCCAAGGACTACATCGATTCGCTGATCACCGACTTCACGCCGCTGGCGGGTGACCGGGCGTTTGCCGACGATGCCGCGGTGCTGGGCGGCATGGGGCGGTTTCACGACCGTCCGGTGATGGTGCTGGGCACCGAGAAGGGCACCGACACCGAATCCCGTGTCCTGCACAATTTCGGCATGGCGCGGCCCGAGGGCTATCGCAAGGCACGCCGGCTGATGGAGCTCGCCGGCCGGTTCGGGCTGCCGATCCTGACGTTCATCGATACCGCCGGGGCGTTTCCGGGGGTCGAGGCCGAGGCGCGGGGCCAGGCTGAAGCCATCGCACGCTCGATCGAGGCGTGTCTGGAGGCGCCGGTGCCGCTGATCGCCACGATCATCGGCGAAGGCGGATCAGGCGGCGCGATCGCGCTCGCGGCCGGCGACCGGGTGCTGATGCTGGAGCACGCGGTGTATTCGGTGATCTCGCCCGAGGGCTGCGCCTCGATCCTGTGGCGCGACGCCGCGCAGGCTTCGATCGCGGCCGAGGCGCTGCGCCTGACGGCCGAGGACCTGCTGCGGCTCAAGCTGGTTGACCAGGTCGTGGCGGAACCGCTGGGCGGCGCGCATCGCGACAAGACGGCGACCATCCGGGCCGTTGGGGCGGCGGTGCGGGACGCGCTGGGCGCGCTGGAGGGTCTCGATGCGGCCACACTGAAGGCTCGGCGGCGCGAGAAATTTCTCGCCATGGGGCGCGAAGCGATAGCGTGAAACCATGTCCAGACTGGCCGGAACGTTGGAATCCTGCTTAGCTCCTGGTCATACTGTACGGTAGAAGGCCATGCGCGAGGAAATCTCCGCCTACAAACGGGAACGGATCCTGGAGGAAGCGGTCAAGCTGTTCTACGAACGCGGCTTCACGGGAACCACTCTGGACGACATCGCCGGCAAGCTGGGCGTCACCAAGCCGTTCATCTACACGCATTTCCGCAGCAAGGTGGAACTGCTGGAGGCGATCTGCCGACCGACCATTGAAAAGTCCCTGGCCGCGATCCAGGAGGCCGTGCGGCAGCCGGGCCGCCCGTCTCAGCGGCTTTTTGATGGGATCGTTAACTTTACAAAAGTGGTACTGCAGCGGCAGGCCAACATCGCGGTCTATTTCCGGGAGGAGAAGAGCTTCTCGGAAGCCGGCCTCGCCGACATCAATGCGCTGCGCAAGGAATTCGACCGGGTGCTGAGCGAGCTGCTGGAGGAAGGTGTGCGGGAAGGGGAATTCGTCATTCCCGACATCCGGCTGGCCGCGCTTGCGATCGGCGGCATGGTGAGCTGGGCCTATACCTGGTACCAGCCGAGTGGCCGGCTGACGATCGACACGGTGGGTGAGAGGATGGCGCACCTGGCCTTGCAGATGGCGGGGGCGCGGCTGGCCGTGACCTCGCCTACTCGACCTTGAAGCCGCGCCGGATCCAGACGGGCCGAGCCTCGGGGCCGGCGAGGAAGGTTAGGAATGCGCGCGCCTCCGGGGTATCGCCGGCGCGGGTGACAGCGAACGGATAGCTGACCGGGTCGTGGCTGTCGGGCGGGAAAGTGCCGGCGACCATCACGGCGCGGGAGATCGCGGCGTCGGTGCCGTAGACGATCCCGGCGGGGGCCTCGGCGCGCTCGACCAGCAGCAGGGCGGAGCGGACGTCGGGGGTGGGGGCGAGGCGGTTTGAGGCCTTGTCCCACAGGCCCAGCTTGCGCAGCGCCTGTTCGGCATAGATCCCGGCGGGGACGTGGGCGGGGTCGCCGACCGACAGGCGGCCGCCGGCGCCCAGCAGGGCGAGCAGGTCGAAGTTCGGGCCGATGGTGACATGGACGGGGTGGGACGCCGGCACGACCAGCACGAGGTCGTTGCCCAGCAGGTCCCTGCGGGTGTCGGCGGCGATCAGGTTCTGCTTCGTGAGGTAGTCCATCCACTTCTCGTCGGCCGAGGCGAAGAGGTTGACCGGGGCGCCGTGCTCGATCTGCTGTGCCAAGGTGGAACTGGCGGCGAAGGAGAGCCGTGGCGCGGTGTGGCCGGCCTTGACCCAGAGCTCCGATATCTCCCTGAGCGCATCGGTCAGGCTGGCTGCGGCGAACACGGTCAGGCTCTGTGCGTGGGCGCGCAGGGGAACCAGGAGCAGCAGGAGCAGCAGGAGAAGGCGCATGGAACCTCGCGTGGGTCAGGGTTTGATCGCAGGGGTCGTGCCGGCGATGGACTGGAGCTGTGGCGTGGTCAGCGCGCGGCCGTAGAGGCTGGCGTTCAGCAGGGCCGCCAGGGTCAGCGGGTCGGCGCCGCGCAGCCAGGCGAGGCCGGCGAGGCGGTTGACCGAGGGCGGCTCTTCGATCCAGCCGAACGGGTAGGCAGGGGCGGCATAGGCATGGCCTTCACGCACCGCACGCAGGGTGGCCCAGGCCGGGCTGGTCAGCACGTGCTGCGCGGCCGGGTCGGCGAGGATGATGACGTCGGGGTCGAGTCGGTCGATGTCCTCGGGCGTGGCGAGGCGAAAGGTGCCAGACCCTTCCGGCGCGACGACCTGCCAGCCGAGGCGGGCGAAGACGGCGGTGACGTCCGTGCCGGGGGCGGCAGAGAGGGTACCCTCAGGCCCGCGGGCGTAGAAGACGCGCGGGTGGGCGCCGGTGGGAACAGGGAAGTTGGGGATGGGTA
>DASQVN010000758.1:0-3970 GCA_035640755.1 Rhodopila sp. | reverse complement strand
CGACATGGCGACACGCATCGTGGTTCCCCCTCTTTCCGGACCGGCGGGTGAATTTGCCGCCTGGACGTGTGTTCCGTAAAGCTGGGGCGGGACAGGAGGGAGGAACCGATGGGGGTTCTGGACGGGAAGGTCGTCATCATCACCGGGGCAAGCCGCGGGATCGGCGCTGCCGCCGCCGTCGCGCTGGGCCAGGCCGGTGCGCGGCTGATGCTGGCGGCGCGGGACGTGGCGCAGGCGGAGGCGGCGGCGAAGCAGGCCGGGGGCGAGGCCGCGGCGATGAAGTGCGACGTGGCGGACTACGTGGGGGTGGAGCGGCTGGTTGCGACGACGCGGCAGCGCTTCGGGCGGGTGGATGCGCTGATCAACAACGCCGGGGTGCTGACGCCGATCGCGCCACTGGCGGAAAGCGACCCGTTCGAGTGGGCGAACAACATCCAGGTCAACGTCGTCGGCGCCTACCATGCGATCCGGGCGGTGCTGCCGGTGATGCTGGAGCAGGGGGGTGGGACGATCGTCAACCTGTCCTCGGGCGCGGCGCTGCGGCCGGTGGAGGGGTGGAGCGCGTACTGCGCCGCCAAGGCGGCACTGCACATGATGACGCGATCGGTGGCGCTGGAGACGGCGGGGAAGGGCATCCGGGTGTTCGGCTTCCAGCCGGGCATGACGGATACCAACATGCATGTGCTGAACCGGGCCTCGGGGATGAACGCGATCAGCCAGGTGCCGCGGGAGGAGTTGTATCCGGTGGAGCATCCGGCGATGGCGATCGTCTATCTGTGCACGCCGGCGGCGGATGATCTGCATGGGCAGGATTTCAGCCTGCGCGATCCGGCGTTCCGGTCCCGATTGGGGCTCTCCTGATGAGCGGGCCGCTGACTGGCGTACGTGTCGTGGAGCTCGGCCAGGCGCTGGCGGGCCCATTGGCCGGGGTGATCCTGGCGGACATGGGCGCGGACGTGATCAAGGTGGAGCGGCCGGACGGCGGGGATGATGCGCGTCTCTGGGGCCCTCCGTTCGTCGATGGGGATTCGGTCAGTTTCCGCAGCACCAACCGTGGCAAGCGGTCGGTGACGCTGGACATCAAGGATCCGGCTGATGTGGCGCGGCTCAAGGCGCTGGTGCGGGAGGCGGATATCCTGATCCAAAACCTGCGGCCGGGAATCGTCGATGAGCTGGGGATCGGGCCGGAGGTGATGCGCGGGGAGAATCCGCGGCTGATCTACTGCTCGATCTGGGCGTTTGGGTATACGGGGCCGCTCAAGCATGCGCCGGGGTTTGACCCGCTGCTGCAATGCTATGGCGCGGTGGTGTCGCTGACCGGGCGGCCGGAGGACCCGCCGACGTTCTGCGCGCCGGCGATCAACGACACGGCGACGGGGATGTGGGTGGTGATCGGGGCGTTGGCGGGGCTGAAGCAGCGCGACCGCACGGGTATCGGTTGCGTGGTCGATGCGTCGCTGTTCGAAAGTGCGGTGGCCTGGGTGCAGGGGCCGTTGAACAACTATCATGTCACCGGGAAGGTGCCGCAGCGGCATGGCGCGGCGAGCGCGACGCTGGCGCCGTACCAGATCTTCCAGACGGCGGACCATCCGATCTGCATCGCGGCGGGCAACGACAGGCTGTTCGTGAAGTTGGCGCGGGCGATGGGGCATCCGGACTGGTGCGACAACCCCCTGTTCCGCGACGGGCGGCAGCGGGCAGCGAACCGGGAGGCGCTGGTCGCGGTGATGCAGCCCGTGCTGCTGGAGCGCGGACGGCGGGAGTGGCTTGGGATCATCAGCGAGGCGGGGGTGCCGTGCGCGCCGGTGAACGACATCGCCGACCTCGCGGCCTCGGAGCAGTTGGCGGCGATGGATATGCTGCGGACGCTGCCTGACAGCCTGGTGCGCGTGGTTGGGCTGCCGATCAGCTTCGACCGGCAGCGGCCGCATCCGTCCGGGGATTCCCCGCGCCTGGGTGAGCACAATGATTCGGTGTTCGGGGGCTCGGCGTTCGGGGAGGCGGTGGAATGAGCGCGGATCTGCTGTATGACGTACGGGACGGTGTCGGCCGCGTGACGCTGAACCGGCCCCAGGCGCGCAATGCGCTGACCTTCGCGATGTATGAGCGGCTGGCGGAGGTTGCCGCCGATCCGGGCGAGGCGCGCGTGCTGATCGTGACCGGGGCGGGGGACAAGGCGTTCGCGGCAGGGACCGATATCAACCAGTTCCGGGATTTCACCTCGCCTGACGATGCGCTGGCATATGAGGCGCGGATCGATCGCGTGATCGGGGCGATTGAACGCTGCAGGGTGCCGACGATTGCCGCGATTGCCGGGGCCTGCACCGGGGGAGGAGCCGCGATCGCCGCCGGATGCGATATCCGGATTGCGGCAGAGAATGCGCGGTTCGGCTTTCCGATCGCGCGCACGCTGGGGAATTGCCTGTCGATGTCGAACCTGGCACGCCTGTCAGCGCTGATCGGGCCGGCGCGGGTGATCGAGATGATCTTCACCGCCCGGCTGTTCTCGGCGCAGGAGGCGCTGTCGGCTGGGCTGGTGACCGAGGTGCTGCCGGATGGGGCGGCGCTCGCGGCGCGGGCGGCGGAGCTGGCGGGGATCATGAAGGGGCATGCACCGCTGACCATGCGGGCGACGAAGGAGGCGCTGCGGCGCCTACGGGACAACCTGCCGTCGGACGAGGACCTGATCCGGATGTGCTACGACAGCCAGGATTTCCGGGAGGGGATGGACGCGTTCCTGACCAAGCGGGCGCCGTCGTGGCGGGGCGTGTGATCGCGGGTGGCGCGCGGGTACTGGTTGAAACGACGGTGGCGGCGCAGGTGCTGGTGCCGGCCGGCCTCGACTTTGACTTACGCAGGATGAAAGTGCCGCGGGCACATTATTGATCCAGTTCATGGCCGCAGGTTGCCGCCGCGGCCGCGCTATGCGTCACTCACGCTGTGTTTTGTCGTTGCATTGCAACCAGGCCGGCGAAGGCAGCTGCGCGGGCTGTATTGCGCCTGTTGCCAATACAACAGCACCGTCAGCGAGGCTCGTGTTTACAAATCCGCACCGATGTGGCAATAATGTATTGTATAAGGGCAACTATTTGTGGTTGTCCGGCAAGATATGATTGTGAGCCGAGACATGGATACAACCGACCGTAATGGCGCATTGAGACGGCTGCACGAACAGTGCGCGTACGAAACGCGTATCGCATCGCGGCTTCGCAATGCGGACCGCAACGAACGGCTGCCGCTGTATGGTCGTCTCGCGGACGAATACGCACGACACTTTCCGGAACATCTGCCCGCGGACGATGCCGGGTGCGACCGTACCGTTGACTATGAGATCAGGTTTCTGCGCCGTTTTCTCAGGCCTGACATGACGGTGGCGGAGGTGGGGCCGGGGCGCGGCCGGCTGGCTTTCGCGCTCGCCCCGTTCGTCGCGAAGGTCTATGGCGTCTATGTGTCCGAGGTGTACCTGCCGGCGAGAAGGCCGCCCAACTTCGAGTTCCGCATGACCGATGGGCTGCATATGCCATTTGCCTCCGATAGCCTCGATCTGCTGGTCAGCAACCAGTTGATGGAGCATCTGCATCCGGATGACGCAGTTGATCAGCTTCAGGACATCCACCGCGTCCTGAAGCCGGGCTGCAGCTATGTCTGCGTCACGCCGAGCCCGGTCAACGGTCCGCATGATTGTTCGGCGTATTTTGATGATATTCCGTGTCCGATCCAGGACCGGCGGTATGTCGCCACAGGGCTGCATCTGAAGGAATATACCTCGCGCGAGTTGACGGATGTCTTCCGCCGGGTCGGGTTCCGGCATGCGCAACCCTGGATCGGGGCGCGAGGCCGCTATATAGCGCTGCCGACATCACTGCTTCAGCTGGTCGAGGACGCAGTGCAGTGGATGCCGCCCAATCAGCGCAAGCGGTCATCCGCCTTGGGGGTGATCCTGGGGAACCGCGTTATTGCGAGCAAGTAG
>DASQVN010000757.1:0-3707 GCA_035640755.1 Rhodopila sp. | reverse complement strand
GGTCGAGGAAGGCATCGTTCCGGGTGGCGGTGTCGCCTGGCCCGTGCAACCTCAATCCTCTCATCGCTGAAGGCCGAGAACGGCGACCAGCGCTTCGGCGTCGAGATCGTCCGCAAGGCGATCCAGACCCCGCTGCGCCAGATCGCCGAGAACGCCGGTGAGGACGGCGCCGTGATCGCCGGCAAGACGCTGGAAAAGAGCGAGTACAACTGGGGCTATGACGCCCAGACCGGCGAGTTCAAGGATCTGGTCGCTGCCGGCATCATCGACCCGACCAAGGTCGTCCGCACCGCGCTGCAGGATGCCGCCTCGGTCGCCGGACTCTTGATCACCACCGAAGCAATGGTGGCCGAGAGGCCGGAGAAGAAGGCGCCGCCGATGCCGGGCGGCGGCGGCATGGGCGGCATGGGCGACATGGACTTCTGATCCATACACCCGGTCGAAATGCCACGAACGGGGCGGGCCGCAAGGCCCGTCCTTTTTCGTTCAAGGCGCAATGCCGGCGACCGAAAGCGGAACACCGTGGACGATGGCGCAGCGCCGAGCGCAGTATCTGGCCTCTCCAAGGTGATGCTCATGCCCGATCCGGTCGAGGTTTCAATCCCAGTCGATGCCGCCGCGGCTGCCGCGCTGGCCGATTCGCGCACCCGCGCGGCGGTGGGCCGCCTTGGTCAGTCGCGTGCTTCGCCCGCACCGGGGGCCGAGCGAACTCGCGCAGGCCATCGCCGACGCGAAGGCGGAAGCACGCGCCGCGGGTCTGACCGATCCCGACATCGACGCCGAACTTGCCGCCTACAACACTGAGCGCCGGGACGGTCCCGCGGCTTGATCGTTTTTGACGCTTCCGCCGTCGTCAGCGCCGTCCTGCGCGAGGACAGCGTGCCCGAGCGGGCATTGCTGCGCGCGGAAGAGATCGACGTCTTCGCGCTTTCGACCGAGGTAGAGACCGAGATCATTGAAGTGCTGAGCCGCCCGCGCTTCGCCAAAGCGGTCTCGTCCGCCCGCCGCACGCGTATTCTCGATCTCGACACCTTGCGCGCGCAGGCAGCGTGGTTTGCACCGTCCCCCCGCGTAACGGACTGTCGCGACGCGAAGGACAACAAGTGCCTGGAGCTCGCTGCCGCTTCCAACGCCAGCGTGATCGTCAGCGGCGATACCGACTTGCTCGTGCTCAACCCGTGGCCCGGCGTGCGCATTCTCCGACCCGTGGACTACCTGGCGGAAGTAGGCAGAGGATGACCGCTCACGATGTCCCGCGGCAGCGCGGCCGCCACACGCGCGCAAGACCGATCCCCCACGTCAGCAGCCGATCGGTGAACCGGTTCACCCAGGCCCCCCACGCTTCGTCCACGCGCGCGAACAGGACCGCAAGCAGAAGCACCACGGGCAAATAGATTGCCGCGACCAGCATCAGACCGACCCCGTAGGGCACACGACCGTGGAAAATGAAGAACAGGCCGCAGGCGAGCGAACACATCAGCGGGAAATGAAACAGGTAGATTGGGAACGACAGCCGTCCCAGCAGCAGCAGCGGCCCGGTCCGCAGCACCCGGCTCGCCTCCTCGTTGCCGATAAGGCCAAGCAGGATCAGCAGCGCACTCAACGTGTGCACCAGGATGCGGTCGTAACGATAGCCCGCGCTGTCCTGGATCACAGGGATTCCCGCATAGGCCCCCGTCGGCTCCAGGTAGCCGAACAGGAACAGCCCAGCGACAATACTCAGGGCAGCGGCACCCGGCCCGAGCCTCGCACCATGCCTCCAGACCAGGAAAGCGAGGCCGGTCCCGACCACGAACGGGATCAGCCAGGGATCCGCCAGCGGCACCAGCACCACGAGCAAGGCAAGGATGCAGCGGCAGGCCCACCTGGGAACGCACAAAGTGGCAAGCACCGCGCCGATGCTGACAAAGCTGCCGAACAGCTCGTGCCGCATCGTCCAGAGCACAGGGTTGTAGGCATCGGAATTCCACACGAACGCCCCGATCAGCCCCTCGCTCAGCGCCCCCGTCAGCGACGGGACGAACCGGCCGGTCGGATCGCCGCCCCCATACGAGCCGAGCCATGTGGACCCGGTCAGGCCCGCGGCTTCCCGGTAGCGGAACAGATCCAGCCGAAACAGCGCATAGCATGACAGCACCGCGACCACGGACAGGCCGGCCAGCCGCAGCCATCGCTTCGCCGCGGCCTGAATCGCGGTCCGGACCCGGCCGGAACGGAACAGCCCAAGCGGCAGCACAAATCCGGACAGCACGAAGAACAGGGCCACGGCCGCAGGGCCGTCAATCGACGCGGCAACCGGGCTGCCAACCATCCCCGACGTCGGCAGCCCGGCCACACTGCCGAGCTGCCAGGGTGCGAAGGCCCAGATGAAGTGCCACGCCACCACCATCATGGCGGCCAGGCCCCGAAGCCCTTCGAGCTGCGACAGCCTGCCCGAGGACTGCCCGGCACGGAACTGCGCCTGCATCATTCCGGGAGGGTTCGCCCGTCGCAAGCGGCCCGCGACGCCGCCGGGGCATTGCGTTCCATCCAGAGTCGTATGCATGAGAACGCCCATGTTCATGAGGTTCGTCCCTGATCACAGGAGAGGATCCGATCCCTGACCTGGAGGGGTTCGCGACCCCAGGCTGTCCCCCTGCGCAAAGGGGCGGCAACAGCGCCGATCTGCTGCCGGTCAGGCCGATAACGGCAGGATTGTTGGCCGGGGCAAGGTCCAATCCGGCACCCGGACGGGCCATGAGTCCAATTCGGGTCCCGGCTGACCGACCCTGGCTCCCCATTGCATTGGAGATGGCCCACGCACCGCGCATCCTACAAGCAAGACGTGCGTGGCAGGCTCGGCCGATGTCATGTCGTCAGAACAGACAAGACAATGGTAGGTCCCTCATATCGGAACCCAGAGTGGATTCAATCAGCCCATTATCTCCTTACGTGTGTGTTGTGGTTGCGTTTCACGGTATCTGCCTCATCGGTACCAGATGTCGGCGTACTAGCGGGAGGAGCAAGGTTGAGGGAAGGCATCAACATCTCATTTGTTTTTGAGGCTATGTTGCAAGGCCGCGCATTTTGGGGCGGATACCTGTTGTGGTTCCGGAATACTGCCCGTCCACTCACCACCGGTATGCGAACGACACCGACACGGTGCCCTGCACCTTCTCCTGCGTGATCGGACTGGTGGCCGCGCCCCCAAGCAACCGCTCCACCGCCATATCCGTGTTGAACAGCCAGTGCTCGGCCACGAACCACGTCGCGCTGAACCCGAAGCCCAGCGACTTGGGCCCGCCATGGGTCGAGAAGGGCTGGAAACCCGACAGCCGTGCCTGCGTCGGGTTCAGCCCGAACACGTTCTGCATGTACCCCGCCCCGGCGAAGCTGAGCGAGGGGCCGGCGAACATGATGAGCTTCCTGGAACTGCCGGGCAGCGGCATATAGGCGCTCAGGTCACCAGTGACCCCGTCCGCGCCCCCGATGATGCCCCTGATGTCGACCCGCAGCACCGCCGGAAAGCTTTTTGCGATGGCATAGTCCGCGAACAGCTTGAAGGTCGGCGCCGCACCGATATCGCCGAGCCCGCGCAGATGGCTGGGATAGTCGGAGACCTGCCGCCCGAGGTCATAGCCGATTGCGAACCCGACGCGGTAATTCTTCCCCCGCAGCACGTTCACGCCAAGCCCCTCGCCCATCGACGCGAAGGCGATGTCGCGATA
>DASQVN010000756.1:0-5857 GCA_035640755.1 Rhodopila sp. | reverse complement strand
AGGACCCGGCCAGCGAACACCGGCCGGGCCCTGATATCATTTCAAGTCATGCTCAGACCGGTTTGAACATCGGCAACGACACACCTTCCGTATCGGTCGGCACAAACGTGACCGTCACATCCTGCCCAATCTTCAGGTCCTTGAACTCGCACTCGACGAAGTTGGTCAGAACCTTCGGCCCTTCCGCCAGCTCGACATACCCGATGGCATAGGGCGGATTGGCCCGCTCCATCACGCTGTACGTATAGACCTTCCCCTTTCCAGAAGCCTGCTCCCACTCACACTCGCCGAAGCAGAACGGGCAGAGCGCCCGCGGATAGTAATGCGCCTTCCCACATTTGGTGCAGCGCCGGATCATCAGCTTGCCGGAGGCTGCGCCATCGAAGAACGGTTTCGTCTCCGGGTTCGTCTCCGGCGTGCCGATGAACGGGACCTTGCGTGCCACATAAGCCATTGTCGATTACTCCCGTTCCAGGATGACGGTGCTGCCGCAGTGCCGCGTGCCCAGCGCGCCGCCGGTGCCATGCGCGATCGCCAGGTCGCAGTTCTTCACCTGCAGCGCCGGATGCGCTTCCCCGCGCAATTGGCGCACCGCCTCGATGATCTTCGTGATGCCGCCGCGGTTCGCCGGATGGTTGCTGCACAGTCCGCCGCCATCGGTATTGAACGGCAGCTTGCCCACGCCCGCGATCAGGTTGCCGTCGGAGACGAACTTTCCGCCCTGCCCCTTCTCGCAGAACCCGAGGTCCTCCAACTGCATCAGCACGGTGATGGTGAAGCTGTCGTAGATCGAGGCGTACTTGATGTCCGACGGCTTGATCCCCGCCATCTCCCACGCCGGCGGCCCCGACCAGCGCGCCGCTGTGAATGTCAGATCCAGTTCCCCGCCGCCCTGGTGCTTCGGCGACTCGCCGACGCCGATCACCTTTACCTTCGGCCGCTTCAGGCTCTTCGCGATTTCCGGCCGCGCCAGCACCAGCGCCCCGCCGCCGTCCGAGATCACGCAACAATCCAGCCGGTGCAGCGGCGAGGAAATGATCGGCGATTTCACGACGTCCTCGACCGTGACGACATCGCGCAGCATCGCGTTCGGATTGTGCTGCGCATGGTGCGAGGCCGCGACCTTGATCCAGGCAAGCTGCTCGCTGGTGGTGCCGTATTCATACATGTGCCGCTGCGCGCACATGCCATACAGGTTCGCCGTCGCCGGCCCGTACGGAAACTCGAACTGCATCTCGGGCACCGCCGGGTTGCCCGGCCGCGGCGCCGTGCCGGTCGCCATGCCTTCCGACCGCGGCCGCCCCGCGAGCGTGATCAGCGCCACGTTGCAGCGGCCGGCGGCGATCGATTCCATGGCGTGACCAACAGCCACCTGGTACGACGACCCGCCGACATCGGTGCTGTCGACGTGCCGAACCTTCAGGTTCATGTAGTCGACCATCGACAAGCTGCCCAACGTGCCCGGCGCGTCGCCCGCACAGAAATACCCGTCCACGTCGTCCTTTGTCAGGCCCGCATCCTCCAGCGCGCCGCGCGCGCACTCGGCGTGCAACTGCGCAACGGACTTGTCCGGCGCCTTCCGCGTAGGATGCTCCCACGCGCCAACGATATAGGCCGCACCTTTCAAACTCATGCTTCACTCCCCCATGTGACCGCCAGCACTGCGGCGGTCCGGTTCAGGCTCGGCCGATTATACTGATCAGTAAGCGCCCGGCTACCCCAGCCCCCGCCGCCAGCGTTCCGCTGCGAAATCCCGACATGTCAATTTGTGACCAAAAGTAGATCACACTTGTTTGTGAGCATCTCAAAATGCCATTGTCTGCCCCGAAAGGTGGGCCATGGAGACAGTTTCGCGAATCGCTGTCGTTGAGGACGATCCGGAAATCAGCCGGATGGTCGTCAACTATATGAACGACAACGGTTTTGAGGTCGAAGCCGCGCGCAGCGGCCGCGACCTTGATCGTGTATTGTCGTCCGGCGGCAAGATCGACTGCGTCATCCTCGATGTCGGCCTCCCTGGCGAGGACGGGCTGAGCATCTGCCGCCGCCTGCGCGGAAAATCCTCAGTCCCCATCATCATGGTCACCGGACGCGGCACCGAAACAGACCGCATCGTCGGCCTCGAACTCGGCGCTGACGACTACCTGCCGAAACCGTTCAACCCGCGTGAGCTTCTGGCCCGCGTCCGCGCCGTCATCCGCCGCAGCACCGCGCCGGAGCAGCCCGCCGCCCCGGCGCCCGAGGTCGTGATGTTCGAGGGTTGGAAGCTCGACATGGCGCGCCGCCAACTCTTCGCCCCCGACGGCGCTCCACGCTCGCTCACCAGCGGCGAGTTCAACATCCTCGCCATCTTCTGCCAGAACCCACGCAAGGTCCTCTCACGCGACGACCTGCTGGACATGCTGCACGGCCGTGCAGCGGCGGTGTTCGACCGCAGCATCGACGTGCAGATCAGCCGGCTGCGCCGAAAGATCGAAACCAACCTGAAGGACCCGTCCTTCATCAAGACCGTCCGCTACGGCGGCTACTTCTTCACCCCCCAGGTCATCACGGTCGAGAACTGAAACAGATAGGCCGGCCAAAAGGCCGGCCGCTTCTTTATCCTCCGCGCCCCTCTGCCATCACCGTGCCGTCCGTGTTGAAGAATCACAGCACCCGGAAGAAGCTCAAGCCACAGCCCGCTCAAACACCGCCGCGATCCCCTGTCCGCCACCAATGCACATCGTCACCAGCGCGTAACGCCCGCCGATCCGTTCCAGCTCGTACAAAGCCTTCACCGCCAGGATCGTCCCCGTCGCCCCCACCGGGTGACCCAGCGAAATCCCCGACCCGTTCGGGTTCGTCTTCGCCGGATCGAACCCCAGGTCCTTCGCCACTGCACAGGCCTGCGCCGCGAACGCCTCATTCGATTCGATCACATCCATCTGCTCCAGCGACAGCCCAGCCCGCTTCAGCGCCGCCCGGGTTGCCGGCACCGGCCCGATCCCCATGATCTTCGGATCGACCCCGGCATGCGCATAGGCCACCAGCCGTCCCAGCGGCTTCGCCCCGCGCTTCGCCATCGTATCCGCATCCATCAGCACCACGGCCGCCGCCCCGTCATTGATCCCCGAGGCATTGCCCGCCGTCACCGTCCCATCCTTGCGGAACACCGGCCGCAGCTTCGCCATGTCCTCGGGCTTCGCATCAGCCCGGACATGCTCATCCGCGTCGAACACCGTCTCGCCCTTGCGGGACTTCAGCGTGATCGGCAGCACCTGCGACTTGAACCGCCCTTCCCGGATCGCCCGCGCCGCCCGCCGGTGGGATTCGACCGCCAGCTCATCCTGCTGCTGGCGCGTCACCTGGTGGCTCTCGGCCAGGTTCTCCGCTGTCTCGCCCATGTGGATGTTGTGGAACGGGTCGTGCAGCGCCGCCGTCATCATGTCGATCATTGCGGTGTCACCCATCCTTGCGCCCCACCGCATCCCGCTCGCCAGATACCCCGCTCGGCTCATGCTCTCGGCGCCGCCGGCCAGCGCGACATCGGCATCACCGAGCGTCACCGCCTGCGCCGCGGAAACGATCGCCTGCAGCCCCGAGCCGCACAGCCGGTTCAACGTCAGCGCCGGCGCATCCTGGCTGACACCCGCATTCAGCGCGGCCACCCGGGCGAGGTACATGTCCTTCGCCTCGGTGTGGATCACGTTGCCGAACACCACGTGACCGATCTCGCCGCCGTCCACCTGCGCGCGGGACAGCGCCTCCCGCGCCACCTGAGCGCTGAGTTCGGTCGGCGGAATATCCTTCAGGCTGCCGCCAAAATCGCCGATGGCGGTGCGGACGCCGGAAACGACGAAAACCTCGCGTTGCATGATACGGGCACCTTACTGGCTGGTAGATGCCGCTGAATCGCATGGGCCGGAACCCGGCGCAAGGCCACCATGCCAGCCGGCATGCCAAGCGCGCCGAAACGCTCAGGCAAACAACTGCACCGCCGCCGCCAGGGCATAGGTCGGAATATCCCGCACCGTGATCCGATCCCCCCGCAGCCGCAGCGGCCGGATCACCGATTCGATCCAGCGCGGCCCGCGCGCGCGGCACAACGTCAGAAACTCCGCCTCAAGCCGGGAGCGATGGAAGATCATGCGAGCCAGTCCAGTCATCACCGTAAGATTCATCGCCGGTACGCTCATCAGCAACTATGCTCATCACCAATGCGTTACCGACGCCGAAACTAACGAAAATTCCGCTGCGCTTGCAATGCAAAAAGCGGGCCGCCCGCTCGGCCCACGCCTCCGCTACTCCGGCAGCAGCCGGTACATCTTCCCGTCGAACCGCGCCAGGCGCATGCTCTTCATCGGCCGCCGGTCCGTCGGGCTGGTGCTGATCTTGATGCCCGGCAGTACCATCGGCAGCGTCGTGTCCGGCAGGTTCGTGGCCGCGTGCAGGATATTCTCCCGCGACAGGTCATTCCCAGCCTGCTTCAGCACCAGCACCAGCGCCTGCGCCATCGTGTAGCCATAGGACCACACCGGGTTCGCCGGATCACTTTCCGGCGCATACTTTGCCCGCCAAGCATTGAATTCCTTCATCCCCGGGTCATCCGCCCACCCCGGGTCCGTCGAGTCCTTCAGATACTGCGCTGTGATCACGCCGACCGACTTGTCCAGCCCGGCCGAGGTCAGCGCCGGATTCACCAGTGCCCCGTTCGAATCGATCATATGCACCGGGTGCCAGTCGATATCTGCCACCTTGCGGATCGCCATCGCCGCAAACTTCGGCGTCGAGGCATCAAACAGCAGGTCCGCCCCCGACGACTTCAACTGCACGATCTGGGAATCGACCGTCGGATCCGTCACCTCGTACGACAGGCTCTTCACCACCGCCTTGTCGAACTTCTCGCCCAGCCCGTCCTTCAGGCCATTGACGTAGTCCCGCCCCAGATCATCATTCTGATACAGGATGCCGATCTTGGCATTCGGATAATTCGCCAGAATGTATTTCGCGAACATCTGCCCTTCCAGCCGATAGCTCGGCTGGAACGGAATGCCGTACGGATACTCCTTGGCCTGCTCGACAAACAGCGACGCGCCCGAGCCGAGCCAGATGTCCGGCACCTTCTTCTGGTTGTAGTATTTGCGGATCGCGACATTGGGCGCCGTGCCGATGGTCTGGAACAGGATCGCTACCTGCTCCTCCTCGATCAGGCGCCGCACCACCTCGATCGACTTGGGCGGGCTGTAGCCGTCATCCAGCGCAATCAGATTGATCTTGCGCCCGTTGATGCCGCCCTGGTCGTTGATCATCTTCAGATAGGCCGACTCGGCGGTGGAGATCTGTCCATACACGCTGGCCGGCCCGCTGAACGGCGCGCTCTGCCCGATCTTGATTTCCGTATCCGTCACGCCGACCGTCTTTTGTGCCAGTGCGGGTGAAACGGCCAGCAGCGTAGACAGCACAACGCCGCCCAGCCATGGCTTCAACATGACGTCCAACTCCCTTCCGATTTTCAGTAGCCTTGCAGAATGACGCCGGGCAGCGCAAGGGGCGCGGCATCGCCGCCGTGCCCACAGCGGCGCATAGTCTCAGGCAGCCAGCCCACGGCTACTTGATCCGCCCCATCTCCCGCAGCTTCTCGGCCACGTTGCCCATCAGCCCGGTGTAGGGTTTCGCCGTGGAGAGATCCCGGATCCGATCGATGCTGTCGCGCACCATCTCGATCGTTACCGGCTCGGCCGGGTCGAACTGTACGCCTGCGGTGACGAAATACTGCACCCGCGCATAGCCGCCCGCCGTCGCGGCAATGATCTCGCCGTTCTGGTCGCATTCCTCGCTGCACAGCCACGCTACAGCCGGCGACACCAGCTCCGGCTTC
>DASQVN010000755.1:0-2762 GCA_035640755.1 Rhodopila sp. | reverse complement strand
TGGCGCCGCTGAGCAGGGCGGACAGGGATTGGAACTGCACGCTGGGTCCACCGCCGCCAGTGGCGAACTGTACGGCGCTGGCGGCCCAGAAGCGGGTGCCTTCGTGTACCAGCCTGTCGTAGGGGGACTTGACGAAAGCCTGGATATCCACGTCTTGGCCATCCTTGGCGAGCGTGCTGCTGACGACCTCACCCACCTTGACTCCCAGGTGCAGCACCGGGCTGCCGCGTGAGACGGTGCCGAGCTTGGGGGCGTGGAGGAAGTAGTGGTGGCCAGGGGGTTGCTGGGCGAGGACGGGCTTCTCGCCGAGGCCGGTGAACCTGTCGGTTTGCTTGCCCGGGCGGGGATCGACGCCGATGAACGGACCTGAAACGAGCGTCTTCAGTTCCGACAGGTCGTTCAGGCTGAGGTTGCCGCCCTCGATCCAGAAGCGGGTATCGGGGCCGAGATGGCCGGACAACTGGGACCCCAGGCTCAGCTTGACGTCCGTGTGCTGCAGGTCGTTCTGCAGCGTGACCGATTCGACGCTGCCGACCACCTGGTTCTGGAACTTCACCTTGGTGTCGCCCGCCTTGATGTCGGGGGCGCCGGGGAAGATCACGTGCACGGTGGGGCCGCTGCTGAGCAATGCGGTGATGCCGAAATATCCGACGGCGCACAGGGCGCCGATCGGCAACAGCCAGATCCAGCCCAGCCACCAGCTTCGTTTCGCCTGCGCCTTGGGTGGGCTCGTGTCGTCCGGCCCCTCCGCCGGCACGCGCTGGGGTTCTTTCATTTCGGTGGCCATGGTGGTGTCGGACGTTTCGTCATGGATGCAACCATCTCTGCCCCAACAATCCCTCCCGCGGAGGTCAACGCTGATCCGGGACGAACGGGTCCGGAAACGGCCTTCATATATGCGTTCCATGTCGTTCGGCGGCGACCACGGGCGGCACGGGACGTTGAGGATCGGGGGCGTTGAGGATCGTATGAGGCTCCGGCCAAAGAACGAGGATTTGGACGAGGAATTCGTCATCGCCTGTCCGGATTGCGGGGCCGCGCAGATCATGCCGCCATCCCCGATGCGCGGGCAGTTGAGCTGCTGCCTGTGCGGCCAGGTGCTGGAGGATACGAACGGGCGGGGGCTCGATCCCGCGCTCGCGTGCTCGGTCGCGACACTGCTGCTGTTGTTTCCGGCCAACTTCCTGCCGCTGATGACGGTGCATGTGGCCGGCATTACCGACACCACGCACCTGGCATCGGGGCTGGTCTCCACGTGGCGGCAGGGCTGGCCGCTCGTCACCGCCATCCTGGCGCTGCAAGGTATTCTGCTGCCGTTCGCGCGCTTCGGCCTGCTGTCATTCACGCTGGCCGCGATCCGGCTGGGCTGGCGCGGGCAGTGGCTCGGCCGGCTGTTCCGCTACTGCGAATGGCTCGACCGGTGGGCGATGGCGGACGTGCTGGCGATCGGCTTCGGGGTCGGCTACGGGCGCGTGGCCTCGCAGATTCCGGTGCGGATCGACACGGGCGGGTGGTGCTTTCTCGCCTCGGCGTTCATGACGCTGTTTACCCGCGCGGCGCTGGAGCGGCGGGCGATCTGGCGGCGGCTGGGGGCGCCGCCGCATCAGGCCGACCCCGGTATCGTCGCCTGCACGGCCTGCGACCTCGTGCTGCCGGGGGAGGCGGCCGGCGGGCGCTGTCCGCGCTGCGCGGCCGGGGTGTATCGGCGGCAACCAAACTCCTTCACCCTGTGCACCGCCCTGGTGGCGACGAGCTGGATTCTCGTTCCGATTTCGTATTTTCTGCCGATGAGCGAGTTCTGGGAGGCTGGGTCTCCGGCGCCGCACTCGATTCTGGCCGGGATCATGCTGCTGTTCACGCATGGGTTCTGGCCGCTGGGAATTCTGATCGGCGCGACCTCGGTGGGCGTGCCGATCGGCAAGCTGATCAGTCTGACATGGTTCCTGATCGCCATCAGGCGCCATTCATCGTGGAAACTGCGGTTCAGGACTCGGCTGTACCGTGTGGTCGATGTGATCGGCCGATGGTCAAACCTGGACCCGTTCACTGTGATGATCTTCACGCCGATGGTCCAGTTCGGGCAGCTTGCGCATATCAACGTCCGGAACGGCTGCTTCGCCTTCGCCCGCTACAAGAACCTCGGCGCCTACTGCGCCCTCGCCGTCACCGTGCGGGTCGAGCGTGAAACCGGTCAAGTCCGCCTCGGCCGCGTCGTCGCCGCGGTCGATAGCGGCCAGCCGGTCAACCCCGACGGCATCCGCAACCAGATCGAGGGCGCCATCATCCAGGCCGCAAGCTGGACGCTGTATGAACAGGTCTGCTTCGACCGCCGGCACATCACCAGCATAGACTGGAGCTCGTATCCGATCCTGCGCTTCCCGGCCGTGCCGGACTCGATCGAGGTGCACGTCCTGCCACGCCCCGGCCAGCCTTTCCTCGGCACCGGGGAAGCCGGCCAGGGCCCCGCCGCGGCCGCGATCGCCAACGCAATCCGCAGCGCCGCCGGCGTGCGCCTGCGCGACCTGCCGCTATCGGCCGAAAAGGTGAAGCAGGCGATCGGCGTGTGACACCCTGCGCGGGCGCGGCGATTCGGCGGCATCCCACATCAGCCGCGGATCGAGCACATGCGCGGCAATCATCGACAGCACGATCATCGAAAGGCAAAGCAGCCGTACTCGACGTTCATATGCGCAAGCTGCCCGAACTGGACCATCGGCGTGAAGATCATCACCGCGAACGGGTCGAGGTTTGACCATCGGCCG
>DASQVN010000754.1:0-3216 GCA_035640755.1 Rhodopila sp. | reverse complement strand
GTTCATGCTCGAGGGGATAAAACGTTCCGGACTTGTGTGGCCCCCTTAGGGTCAAGCCCGGCCATCTACGCACGAGCCGTGCCGCAACAATAGCCGGCCCCCACAACCAACCCCGCACCTGCCCGAATATTGACACCCCGCCGCCTGGGTGTGACCCTTCCCCCAACACCGACCGTGCCCGGCGACCGATCTCTCCGGCAGGAGACTTGCTCGATGCCCACGCCGCCCTGGACCTCTCCGGCAAGCCGCCCCGGCCGCGTCACGCCTGGCCGCCCCGTTCTTCAGGAGACCGCAACCGCATGAAGCAATGCCCCGCCGCACCCGCGGGGCATCCGATCATTCACAACACAGAGGAGACGCCCATGCCGCGACAGGTCAGGTTTTCCGACACGATCGAACCGCTGGTCCAGTTCATCGAGACCACGCCGCCCAGCGCCATCGTCGACCGCACACTGGAAAAGCTGCGGGCAGGGGTTCCGATCCGCGCCATGCTGACCGCCTCCGCCCTCGCGGTCACCCGCTCCTCCGACCTGCCCCCCGGCCATCACGGCGGCCCGCTGCATCCGATCGCCGGCCTGCATGCCATCTACAATATCTCCGGCCGCCTGCAGGGCGAGGCGCGCTTCCTGCCCGTCATCCAGCACGTCGCGCTATCGAACAAGCACATCAACGACCCGACCACCGGCCCCTACATCCTGCTCGACTACGACCCGATCGACGCCGGCGGGGTCGAGGCCACCAAGGCCGCCTTCCTCAAGGCCGTCAACCGCGGCGAATACGCCAAGGCCGACCATTTCTTCCTCTGGCTCTGGCAGAACGTCCCGCCGATCGAGGCCTTCGACCTGCTGATGAGCCTCGCCATCCCCAAGAACGTCCTCGACGACCACTACTTCATCTTCCCCGGCTTCGCCTGGCGCGCGCTGGAGTTCATCGGCCAGGAGCACCTGCCCTTCCTGATGCGCCCCGTGGTGCGCTACGTCTCCCGCTTCCCCACCACCCGCGCCGTCCCCGAGGTCGATGCGCTGATCGAGAAGCACGAACTCCTCTCCCGCGTCACCCGACAGCAGTCCGGCGACGATGAGACCGCCGTCATCGGCGAACTCGGCGAAGCCATCAGCCGCTGCGACAGCTACACCACCATCCCCGAGATGATGGCCGAGGCCCTGGCCGGCGGCCTCTCCCTCGATGGCGCCGGCGAAGCCCTTTCGATCGGCGCCGCCGGCCTGTTCCTGCGCTCGCTCACCGGCAACCCGATGGACGTGCACCTGCACACCAGCGCCAACCTGCGCCGCTGGCTGGTCCGGCTGGAGGGCCTCAGCCTTAAGAACAAGCTGCTCTGCCTGCTGCTCTGGCACACCGGCCCCGAGGTCCGCTCCACCCAGTTCCGCATGGAGCCCGCCCCGCAGCCCGACCCCGCCTCCGTCGCCGCCCTTCCGCCGCAAAGCCAAGCCGAGTTGCTGGAGGCGATCGCCCAGAGCATCTACACCCAACCGCCCACCGACTGGTCGAAGGTGACGAACCTCGGCGCCATGCGCGCGGTGCCCGAGGTCAAGATCACCGTCAACCTTGCTCAGCAATACGTGAACTCCGGCTGCGACGCCCAGGCCCTGATCCACCGCCTCGCCGAGATCGTCTGCCACGACAACTTCACCGAGATGCACGCCTTCAAGCACCACCAGGCGGTCTACGAGGAATACCACGCAACCCGCGCCCCCTGGCGTGACAGGCACCTCGTCTGCGCCGCCCAGGCCGCCGCCATCTCCTACGGCAAGAACATGATGGTCTACGAGGAAGTCCTCGACATGCTCCACGCCGCCTGAAGCAACGCACCACCCACCCCGGCCGGGCCCCCCGAACGTCCCGGCCGGTAAACGTCACGGCCATTAAACGTCCTGGCCCTTCAACGTCATGGCCGGGCTCGACCCGGCCATCCACCCCCCGCCGGCGCCACACCGAACCGCCGCCGCCGTCACAGACCCCGACGACTCACCCCGCCCGCAACCGCTCGCGCATGATCCGCCGCCGCTCCAGGCTGTCCGGCCGCCACACCTCCTCCAGCCTGTAGAACTCCTCCACCGCGGCCGCACCCTCCGGCAACGTCACCCACGGCAGCTTGGACGACGTGTAGATGTGGATGTCCGGCGGACAGCGAGAGGGCTCATCCAGCGTGCCGACCCGCACGAAGCGGACCGCCGCCCCAGCCTGCGGATAGTTGCTCCATACCGCCACCTTGCACGTCGGGCACCGCGCGATCCGTTGCCCCCGGCCGCTGGCCGACGGCGTGTCAATAAGCTCGGGCTCACCCGCGAGGTCCTGCACCCGGTCCGCCTCGTACAGCGCATTCAGCGCATGCGCCGTCCCCGTCTCGCGCTGGCACCATGTGCAGTGACAGGCATGAACGATCAGCGGTGCGCCCGTCAGGCGATATCTGATCTGCCCGCATGTGCAGCCGCCATCCATGGGAACCTCGGTCAATGTGGGTCTCGATCCAGAATACAGCCCCTCGTGCCGGTGCCAAGACCGCGTATCCAGGCCGGACCGAAAACCGCGCTCCGCCGGCCGCAACACAATTACCAGGCGGCCCCTGTTCGCGGCTCGTGACCCATGTTCAATTCAAGCGCCGCCGCGGCACCCGCGTATGCGCGCGAGCGCTGGTGTCGCGTCGCCACGAAATCGGTAATATGCCGCCGGCTCGGCTGTTCGAAGCACGGATAATCGCTCGGACCGCCGGCACGACTTTGCTGAGGAGGAAACGGAATGTTCACTCACGTGATGATCGGGAGCAACGATCTCGCCCGATCGAAGAAATTCTACGACGCCCTGTTTGGTGCGATCGGCGGCAAGCCTGGCCGACAGGATGAAAAGGGCCGGCTGCTCTACGCCCATAATGGCGGGCTGTTCATGGTCACCAGACCCATCGACGGCAAGCCAGCCACGCACGCCAACGGCGGCACGATCGGCTTCGCGGTCAGCGGCCCGGAGCAGGCCGACGCCTGGCACAAGGCCGGCGTCGCGAACGGCGGCACCGCGATCGAGGACCCGCCCGGCATCCGCCAAGGCAGCTCTGGCGAGTTCTACCTCGCCTACCTGCGCGATCCCGATGGCAACAAGCTATGCGCGCTTCATCGGATGCCGGCCGCCTGAATCGCCGCGGCTGGAAACGGCACTGACCGCCCGTCGCGGGCGGTCCCCCGCCGAGGGTCGCCACGCCCTGTG
>DASQVN010000753.1:0-5964 GCA_035640755.1 Rhodopila sp. | reverse complement strand
CAGGATACCAGGGCCAGCCGGAGGTGACCACGCCAAATCGGCCGTTGGGCCATTATGCAGCTTCCGAGGGTGAAAACATGGTAAGGTGCTGAACTCGTGCTGTGCAGAGATCGGTATCCTCCGAGGATGGGAGAAGGTGCTTCCAAAATGCGTGAACTATTAAATCACGTGAACGAATTGCCACAACGGATGAGATATCTCACTTAATCAATTATAAACCTGCTTCCTGATTCTTGGAAGGGCATTTATTGCATCCTGCACTGTAGCGTTGCACAATTTTGAGAGCTACTTACTTGCATCATTTAGTATTGAAGGCAATCGTGACTTTATATTGGCCTGGATTTATCTCTGTGTACATCCTGACAATTCGAAAATCCATGGCACCGTGCTGCACCCAGAGTGCCCTTAGCTGCGTTACGTTCCGCACCAGCGCCAAATGGCTTGCGGATCCGCCAGCGCAGCCCAGGACGTCAGCCTTCGGTCGGAGTGGTGGCGTGCGCGGAATTGAAATGCGCCTGAAGGGGCGGCTGTTTCATCACCACGAAACCAGACCGGCACTTCGGCCTTCCGGCTTGCGATTCGTGCGAGACGCTTTCCGTCCTCAATCCCTGTCGCAATGCTCGCGGAGAACAGACAGCGCGCTGGACAGCGCCGCCTCGGCCGTCTCGCCTTGAACCCATGGAAAATCGGCCCAGCCTGTCCAAATCTGAGCCGTCGCATGCATGGCCAGCACGGGCGCCTTCCAAGTGACATCCTTCTGTGCGGGAGTGGTGGCGTGGTACCCACCTTGTTTAAGATCATGAAGCACATCGATGCGGACGCGCTGTTCCGCCCCTCTCATCCTGACCACAAGTTCGACCGACTTTTCCACGACGTGGAATTCGCTGCAAAACGGGGAGGTTTGAGGATCCGGCATTCGTGCCTCCGGCATGACAAGTCCAGCAAGGGCGTAACAAAAACGACCCCGGCGCGGACCTGCGGAGGATCCGGCCAGGGTTCAGTTCGTTGGAGCGTCGCGACGATATCCGGCAAAGGTTAAGAGACTGCTAATGGCGACTGCCGCCGTGTATCGGCTGCTCCAAATGTGCAATCAGCCGTTCCCCCGTGATCGGCGCCGCGATGGCTAGGGCTCTGCACCACGATGCATGCCCGGATCATCCCATAGTCGCCTGGGCGGATCATCCGGCACGTCCTCGGCGAGCCGCGTGCCAAGTCATGAGAACACGCGGGCATGGCTGAATTTCGAGCACGCGTTCTTGACACCTTCCATGCTGCTGTTCGGCTGACATCTGAGAACGCGTTTCCTTAAATGGGCGCATGCCGAAGAACATCCCAGACCACGAACCGCCCACGCAGCCTGTCAGACGCCGTGGCCGTCCGCCCAAGCCCGGTGGGAAGATCCCCAAGGCCGAGGTGCAGTGGGCGTATCGTGCGCGCCTCGTCGCTCAGGGAAAACTCGTGCGGGTGGTCGATGCCACGGCCTTCGAGACCCTGCAGGCGGGGCTGGCTGTACCCGCCGTTCCTGGCTTCGATCCCGCAACTTCTACGACCGGGCCTATGTCGAGGAACTGCGGAATGATTTGAGGAACGCGTTATCAAAGTTGGCGCTGCGGGAGGAGGAAACAGAACGGCTTCGCACGTACAATGCCCGACTGGAGGCGGACCTGAAACGGGAGCAACAGCACCATACCATCGCGTTAAAGGAAAACATCGTGCTCAAGCAGCAGCTGGCGCAGACCGCGCCCAAGCGGCGCCGGGACAGCCGGAGGAACACCGAACAGGAGTGATGGGAGATTTCGGTCACGCGTTCCGGGCTATGTTGCCGAGGATCGTCGTGAGCGGCTCCTGGCGTGGTGACCGGCCTTATCGATGAGGCCTCGGCTTCCGGGCCGTGACGATGGTCGGCTGCGATCGCTTCGCAAGCGGTTCACGCGGCCTGGCTTCCCGTGCGGCTTTCATCTGACTGCCCGGCGTCGCGACAGCACCCAGCGCCGCCTCCAGCATGGCGCGAACCACCTCTGACGGTGTTGGGACGAAGCGCTCGGCCCCCAGCTTCCGGCCTCGCTGGGTCATATCGAACTCGGCTCGCTGGGCCGCCTCGATCATGGCGCGAGTGATGCGCATGTGCCTGACGTCCGAGAAAGACCCTGACCGGCGGGAGATCACCGATGCCGGCCAGGGTGACCAGAATACTGGTAACAGGCACAGCTTGACATGGCACAGGAACAATTAACAAGTCACGAAAGCAATCCCACTGCTGTGTGCGCGTGCCATTGCAACACGTCACTGTTCGATGTGAATTGCCTGTTGCTTGAACACTGATCGTGCTCGCATAATGTTCCTGCTGTGTTCGAAACAGAAGCTCAACCGATCGACGCCGCCATGGCTCGAGCACTGCACCACGACGCATGCAGGGATCATCCCTTGGTCGCCTGGGTCATCTAGTATGACCATCCGGCGCATCCGGGGCGGTTCATCGCCCAACTGGCGACGGAAGGCCCCCTGCCCTACGTGCTGGTCGGCGAGGCGCTGGCGGAGGTCCAGGCGCAGCTCCCGGCCTGGGCTGGTGCGGTGCGGGCGGCGGCGGGTGGACCCGCCGGAGGCCATTGAGCTGTGGGTTGCGCCGTAGCTAATGCATCAGGCTTTGTCACCTACCTTGACCTTGGCCCGCCGTGGTCGAGCCAGTGTCGCCATGGCTCGTCGTCTGGCCGGATTCACTGTGGAGGCGCGATGTCTCATCAGCAGGAACGCCTGGTGGCCCGCCACTAACCCGGTTTGGCGGCAGCGGCGTATTCTTGGTTACGCCGGGCGGATTGGAGGGTGTGACTCGTTGGTTGGCCTGCGATCCGGCCGTATTATCGGTGTTCGCCGCCAGTGCTGATAGGGTGAAACCGGACGAAAGGGCGGCAACGAGCAGGAGTGAGCTGGACAATGGCGTCATTTCACAGGCTCCTTCGTGCAGACCAAGTGGTTGCGAACTCCTAGAACGCGGTTCTGCACGCACAGTTTAGAGCTGTCAGACCGCACAGTCCGGTGCATCCAGGACGGATCGGCTCCAGCGCCTCGCAGCGGGTAACGCGGGCATGCGCGTGAATGCCGACGCATGCGGCGGAGCAATGGTCGACCGCGACAAACACCGCCCCCGCACCTTCGCCGGTGATGGTGGTGGTCAGGCCAGTACCCCACATGGTATCGACGCTTTCGGGGAGGATCGTGCCGTCATGGCTGCGCGGGCCACGTGGTGCGCCGATCCGGCTCGGCACCAGCAGGTCATGCGTGCGCGTCAGCCGCAGCACCCGCCGCAGTGAGGTGCGTATGCCGCCATGGCGCAGCCGTGCCCCGACCTTGCGATGGCCTTCGCCATGGAGCGGGCTGGCGGCGATGACGGCGCGGATGGCCGCGGTCAGGGCGTCATCGGACATCGCCCCCACGGGCTCGTGCCGCTGCGGCGGAATGTCCGGTCGTGGCCAAGTCACCATTGCCGTCGAAATTTTGCGAATCAGTCACGCGGGATGTACTGTCAGCGAAACCCACCTGCTGACGGGGAGTCATCCGTGGTGCGCCTCATCCCAGCGCTCGCCAGCCTGCTTCTCGTCGCTCCGGCGGCGCCCGGCACGGCACAGAACATTTCAACGCCGGGCAGTCGAAGTCCAGCCAACGCTGGCGGCAATGCCACGGTCAACTACGCCAGCATGACGTCAGAAGAGAAAGCGGCGTTCGCCAGACAGATTGCTAACATCCTCGTTGAGGCCGCCGGGAAGAAAGGTGAACCCGTAGTCGGACCAAGCGTTGACCAGCAATTTGATCAGGCGCTGACCGCAGTTGTTCAGGGAGCGAGCGAAGGTGACAAGCGGCTCCAGAAAGCGTTGACCTTGTTGGTGGAGGGTAGCGTGGCGCAAGCTACGCCGCTGCTGCAGGCGTTTGCCGAGGAGAAAACAGCCCGCATCGGTCGAGACTTAAAGGAAGCGGCGATGGCATACCGCAGTCTTGGCGCGATCGGCCGGCTGCAGGATCCTGACAAAGCTCTGGAGGCCTATGCCAAGGCGGCCGAACTCGATCCCAACGACGTGGAGAGCCTCTACTGGGCAGGGAATCTCGAGCTGGAGCATGGTGACCTCGACAGTGCCGAAAGGCGCTTGCGGCTGGTTCTCGCGCGCACGCCAGGCCAGGATCAGTATCAATATTGGTCGCAGGTCCGGCTGGGCGACATTGCAATGCGACGTAATGATCGCGTGGCGGCGCTGGCGAGCTATCAGGCCGCGCTGGCGATTGCCAAGCGCCTGAAGGCCGACCCTGGCAGTGCCGAGGGCTCATCGGTTCAAGCCGCGGAGAGCAGAAGAGTGGACCTGGAGCCGCGGTCCGAGCAGTTCATCGCCCGGTCCGTGCACGCCCCGCTGTTCGCCCGCATGTCCTACAACGGGTTCAGTCGCATCGAGGCGCTTGCGATCGCAAAGCAGGAGTGGCGCCTATTCGGCCAGCCTGTGTATGACGGTCCGCCGCATACCGGTTCCGGCGAGGCGAACGACGTCCCCGAGCGCTCGCCGGGCGCATGGGAGCGTATTGGGGAGTACTGGTGGCTCGGCCAGGACGCCGACCGCCGCGAGTCCATGTGGACCGGAATGCACGATGAGAGTGGCCAGGAAACCGAGGACGGCCAGGACGATTATGCATGGTCAGCCGCATTCATCAGCTACGTCATGCGAACCGCGGGAGCGGGCGCACGCTTCCCCTATGCCCCCTCCCATTACATCTACATCGACATTGCGAAGGCCATGAAGCTCGGCCACACGTCGGGCTGGGCCCTGGTCGCCGAGCGCGTTGACGCCTATGCGCCCGTTCCTGGAGATCTGATCTGCTTCTGGCGTGGCAGCAAGCCACTGACTTTCGACGAGTTGCCCGCTCCCCGTTTTGCCGCGCACTGCGACATCGTCGTCTCCCGCGAACCGGAGCAGATCAGTGTCATCGGCGGGAACGTCAACCATGCTGTGACCATGAAGCACGTGCCAGTCACGTTGGATGGGCGGCTCGCCACTTCCGAAAATAGGGTGCTCGACGCCCGCTATCCCTGGTTCGTCGTGCTGCACGTCCTTTATGATCGATAGTCCTCGCTGCGTCGCGTACCGGCGTTCCGAAGGTCTGGTATGAGATGTGGCAGATAGCTGACTGCTATCGTAGGGATAACGCAGCCGCGACTTGCGCACCTGGAAAGGCCCTCCAACGAAACGAAGCGGTTCGGCCATAGGCTTCTCTGTTATGTGGACTCGAACGGGCTTCAGCGGGATCACACAGGCCGCAGACGCATTGAACAAGCCACAGCCGACGCCCGCAACTATTGGGGGACAGCGCGCAGTCGAGACGCGTTGTGTTGAGCGCGTCGCAGATAGGGTTTGACCACCTCTTCCTGGCTGCAGCCAGTCAGTAGCGCCAGCATGGAGAGCTGCAGCGCCTCGACCTTTTCAGAAGCCATCAACTGGTATTCCGATATCGTGCAGGCACCTTGCGCCATCAGCATGATACGGTATCCAATGGTCTCCCATGAGGCGAAGGTAAGTTCGGCCATCATTTGGGGAAAGGCGAAAACAGGGGCGGTTGCGGTTTCCATTCATCATCCCTGGTAGCAAAGGCCGACACCTTCGGCCTGAAACGCACCCCCGCGGGGGCGTTCACAGCGCCATTCTACGGCAGGAACTCTCGCGAAACGTGCCGGAAGCCTCCCGAGCGGATGAGAGACTTCTGGACGGCATCCCGGACGGGCCTAGAACAAACCTCCAGGCACGATCAGCGAGCGGCTCTGCGGTGCAGGTCGCGCGCTTCCTGCGCCACCCCGGCTGCCATCTGCAGCAGGGCAGAACTCGCCTCGAACGCATAGTTGAGCGTATCGAGATAAAGGTCGCGCTGGATCGCGGCGAACTCCTCGAGCGATTTGGCGCGCAGCAGATCCTGCGGCTTGTGGCTGGCGCCCTT
>DASQVN010000752.1:0-2843 GCA_035640755.1 Rhodopila sp. | reverse complement strand
CCCGATCCAGCGGTGCTGCGCGTTCCAGATCAGTACCGGCGCGAACAGCAGCAGCCCGATGCCGCAGGCGGCCCAGGGCTGCCAGCGGCGCAGCCACGCCCGCACATGCGGGACCCAGAGCGCCCACAGCCCGATGCCGATCCACAGGAACATGGCCGTGTATTTGCTGTCAAGCGCCAGCCCCCCGAACAGTCCGGCGATCAGCCACCAGGCCGGGCGGCCGTCGGTGCTCAGCCGGCAGGTGGCCCACAGGCACGCGGTCCAGAAGAACAGCAGCGACGAGTCCGGCGTCATGATCACGCTGCCGGCCCCGACCATCAGCGTCGCGTTCAGCAGCAGCGTCGCGATCAGGCCGGCGCGGGCGTCATCGAACAGCCGGCGCCCGGCGTCGAACAGCATCCACGACGCCAGCGCGGCGGCGAGCGGGCCGAGCAGACGCACCCCGAGGGCGGTCTGCCCGCCGAGGGCGGTGCCGGCCCTGATCCACAGCGCCACCATCGGCGGATGATCGAAGTAGCCAGGCGCCAGCGCGCGCGACCAGACCCAGTAATACGCCTCGTCCGGCGCCACCGGCACGATCGCCGCCAAGATCAGCCGCAGCAGCGTCAGCGTGCCAATGATAACGGCAAGGGACGTCACCGCGCCCGCCAGACCAGGGTCGCGGAGACGGCGTAGTTCCACACGACGCCGATGACCGCGCCGATGCCGCCCGCCATGGTCCACGAGCTGTGCTGCTCATACAGCACCCGGGCGATACCGACGTTGGCGACGGCGCCCAGGCCACAGACCGCCATGAACAGCGGCAAGCCGCGCCAGAGCCGGGCACCGCGGAGTCTCTGGTCTCGGTAGGTGATGACGTTGTTCAACTGGAAGTTGAAGATTATGGCGACGATCGTGGCGGCGGTCTGGTCAACCCCAAAGCCCAGCCAGGTGGTCTTGCGCAGCAGGCCGAGGACGAACAGGTGCACCAGCACCCCCAGCCCGCCGACCACGGCGAACGAGACGAAGCGGAGCGGCAGCAGCCCGCTGCACATCTTGTCCAGCAGAAGGCCGAGGAACTGGACCATGACCAGCGGATCGAGCTTGCTCTCGCCGGCCACACGCTCACCGAAGCGGGCTGGGATTTCCAGCACGCGCAGCGGTGCCGGGCTGCTGAGCACGAGGTCGAGCAGGATCTTGAACCCCTGGCCGTTGAGGTGGCGGGCGAGATCCTCGAACAACGGGCGGGGCAGCATGAAGAAGCCGCTCATCGGGTCGGTCAGGCGCACCGGCAGCAAGGCCCGGGCGATCCGGATGCCGCCGTCCGACAGCAGGTGGCGCCAGCGCCCGGCCAGCCCCCGGTCATCGCCCCCGGCCAAGTGGCGGCTGGCAACAACCAGGTCGTGGCCGCCGCCGCGCAGTGCCGCCAGCATCTCCGGCAACCGGGTCTCATCGTGCTGCAGGTCGCCGTCGATCACCGCGACATAGTCGGCCGAGGACGCCAGTGCCCCCTCGATCACCGCCGAGGCAAGCCCGCGGCGGCCGACGCGGCGGATGCAGCGGACGCGCGGGTCCTGCCGGGCAATGCGGCGGACCTCCTGAGCGGTGCCGTCAGGGCTGTTGTCATCGACATAGATGACCTCCCACGCGATGCCGGCCAGGGCCGCGGCCAGCCGCGCGATCATCGGCACAACGTTGGGGCGTTCGTTGTAGCTCGGCACGATGACACTGAGCTCAGGGACACTGCGCTCGGGCGTGGAGCCGATGCTTGGCAGGGGTGGCAGGTTGGGCGCCGCGCGCGAGTCGGGCATGGGGATGTGATGTGCTCCGGACAGATTGGCCGTGGCCGATCGCAAGACCGGCGCCGCAGGTCAAGGGAAATGCCTGCGCGGGCCAACGCGCAGACGCCACCGCCCCCCTACAACGGCACGCCGGACAGGTTGCGGCTGGTCCGGATGGTCTGCAGCGTCTGCACCCGGCTGACCGAGGGGGCGCCGGTGAGGCGCTGGGTCAACTGGTTCTCATGCGCCGTGTCGCGGGCCACCAGCTTGAGCAGGAAGTCGCCGCCGCCGCGGATCATGTGGCACTCGCGCACTTCGGGCCAGGTGGCCACCAGCTGCTCGAAGGCGGAGAGGACGGATTCCTTCTGGCTCTCCAGCCCGACGATGGCGAAGAAGGTGATCTCCCAGCCCAGCATCTGCGGGTCGGTGTCGGCGTGATAGCCGCGGATGACGCCGGCTTCCTCCAGCGCGCGGACGCGGCGCAGGCAGGGCGGCGCCGAGATGCCGGCCCGCTTCGAGAGGTCGACATTGGTGATCCGCCCATCCTCCTGCAGGGTGGCAAGGATGCGGCGGTCGATCGCGTCGAGCACGACGGGGCTTTCGGGATGAGCCGTCTTCATTGCGCCTGCATGGTTGAACGTTTCCGCGCCGCTAAGCTGTTAAGTTATAGAGCAGGTTCACCCACGCGCACGTCCGTCTCTCCCGCGGTCTGCCCTGGGATGATCTTATGGCGCCGGGTGTGCGCCTGGAAGGTCAAACTTGCGGTCTGTGTCGCATCCGAAGGGCTGTCGGGATCTTTCTTTTCGCGCAGGGCGCATTATCGTATTGATTTGTTTCCACCCGAATGCCCCTGCACCGACCTGAGCACACCGACCGGAGCACATGGACCGAATCTTCCGGCTTGCCGGCCGCGTGCTCGCCGTGGTCGGCATCATCATCCTGCTGCTGGCCGGGCTCGCCGCCGGTGCCGTCTGGCTGACCCTGCCGTCGCGGTCCGAAGCGGCGCGGATCGCCGATCTGTCGGGGCCCGCCGATATCACCTATGATCCCGACTGGGTGCCGCGGATCCGTGCCTCCACCCCG
>DASQVN010000751.1:0-4545 GCA_035640755.1 Rhodopila sp. | reverse complement strand
TGTGTCACGGAAGCTGTCGAGCGTCGCGATCATCCGCCGCCGCGCATCGGCCAGAGCCGCCTGGTCCGGCCACTCACCGATCAGGCAGTAGCTGCCATCACCGGTCTTGATGATCACACCGCGCTGCAGCCCCGGCCAGGCCGCCCGCCCGGCCCGGTGCGCCGCAAGAAAATCCTCGTCCCGACCCGGTTTCACGCGAAACCGCACAACGTTGAAGCTCGCCATGTCACGCCTCCCGCCGCTGTTGGAAATCCGACAACCATACTCACGAATCCCAGGCAGACTCACGGATCCCAGGCCTGCACCGCGAGGTGCCGCGCAATCCGCCCGCCGCTCAGTTCCAGCATCGCGGCGCACACGACCCGCGAGCCTTCGGGGTAGGTGCAGACCTGGGTGAAGGCGAGCCTCTCATTGTCGCCGACCGCCGCTTCGACGCGGTGCGTCATCGTCCGCCCGCATACGTCGTCATAATAGGCGGCGATGGCATCGCGCCCGATGATCTCGCGCGCGCTGCTGGGCGGGTTCGCCTGGTCAACGACGCGCAGCACCGCATCGGCGGCATAGAAGCCGGACGCCGTTGCACCGTCCCGGGTCTCGATCGCGCGGCACAGGGCCGGGATCGTCAGTACTTCGGTCATGGCTCCCTCCGTTACTCGGCCGACGTTGTCTTCGCCCGTTCTGCAGCAAGGCTTCACTGCACTATCATTTCCCCACCAAGGCAAAGCTCGGGGAACGTCTGATCGAGCGCTATCGCACCACATTCCTCGACGCGCTGGACCGCATCGACCAGACCAGCCCCGATGCCGCCACGAGGCTGCGCGCCTATGCCGGCATCTACGCCGACGTACTGGCACGCAACCGGATATGCCTCTGCGGCATGCTGGCCGCCGAGTACGCCACACCGTCGAAACCGATGAAGGTCCAGGTCCGCTGTTTCTTCGATGTCAATGAGGCGTGGCTCGTCGACGTGCTCCAGCGCGGCCGAGACAATGCGGAACTCGCGTTTGAGGGATCGCCGGTCGAGGCCGCACGGGTCCTCATCGCCGCGCTGGAGGGTGGAATGCTGGTGGCCCGCTCCCTCGGCGAGCCGTCCCGGTTGCAGGCGATCGCACAGAGCCTGCTGGCCAACATCTGCATCCGCCCCCGCCACCCGGCCGGTTGACGGGGACCGGCGCAATCATCCGATGATCGCGCCACCCGCCAGCTCGGTCCTTCATTGCGCCGCCACCGGCTCCGCCACCGGCTGTTCGGCATTGTTGCGGATGTTCAGGCTGAATGCGCACACCACCGCCGCGATGAACCCGAACAGCGCCAGCCCATACAGCCCACCGGCATAGCTCCCGGTCAGGTCCTTCATCGCGCCCACATACCAAGGCCCGAAGAACCCGCCCAGATTGCCGATCGAGTTGATCCACGCGATCGCCGCCGCCGCCGCCGGCCCGGTCAGGAACATCGGCGGCATCGCCCAGAACGGCCCCTTCGAGCCATAGAACCCGATCGCCGCAATCGTCATGCCGACCATCGCCCACCACGTGCCCATCGTCAGGCCGGCGATCACCAGCCCGGCCGTCGAGACGACACAGCTCCAGAACAGGTTCCACCGCCGCTCCTTCATCCGGTCGGAGATGTAGCCCCAGCCCACCAGCGAGAACCCGGCAGCGATGTACGGGATCATCGTCAGCCAGCCCACCGTCATGTTGCTGCTGCCCGCGCCCAGCGACTTGATGATCTGCGGAATGAAGATCAGCATCCCGAGGCTCGCCGTCACGATGCCCAGGTAGTTCAGCGACAGCAGCAGCACCTTCGGATCGAACATCGCCTGCCACATGCTGAACTTCTTCACCGCATCCTTCGCCGCCCGCTCACTCGCGATCTGCCCGGCCAGCCAGCCGCGCTCCTCCGCCGTCAGCCATTTCGCCTTTTCCGGCTTGTCGGTCAGCACCAGCAGCACAACGAAGCCCACCAGCACGGTCGGGATGGCTTCCAGCAGATACATGTGCTGCCAGCCGCGCAACCCCAGCACGCCATCCAGCTCCAGGAACGCTGTCGAAAGCGGCGCACCCGCCGCCACCGCGATCGGCAGCCCCACCAGAAAGCCCGAGACGATGCGCGCATGATGGTAGTGCGGAAACCAATAGGTGAAATACAGTACCAGTCCAGGGAAGAAACCGGCCTCCGCCAGCCCGAGGAAAAACCGCAAGATCGCAAAGCTCGGCCAGCCGGTGACGAACGCGGTGGCACCCGACAACAGCCCCCAGGTGATCATGATCCGCGCGATCCACAGCCGCGCGCCGACCTTCTCCATGATCACGTTGCTCGGCACCTCGAAGATGAAGTAGCCCCAGTAGAACGTGCCCGCCGCGAAACCGAAATCCGCCGCCGTCATGTGCAGGTCGCCGCGCATCGTCAGCGCCGCGAACCCGACGTTGATCCGGTCGACATAGCAAAGAAAATAGGTAATCAACGCGATCGGAAGCAGGCGCAGATACACCTTCCGCATCGCCGAATGCTCGACGCTTCTCTCCATTATACACTCCCCGCCTTGTCTTTTGCCTGTCCCGCCACTTGCCTTTTGTCAGTCATGACTTGGCAGGCCGAAGCAGGAGTGTATCACATGCGCCGCACCCCGTCGCGTTGTTTATCAACCGGCCGCGTCGTTACACCCTTCACATCTGGCCCCCGCGCAGGCGGGCGGTCTCGGCCTGATCCACGCCCAGGCTGTCGCTCAGCGCCACGCGGTACAGCGCCCGCGCATTCGCGGCCGACACCAGGCCGTCGCGCACGTCGCGCGCGACCAGCGCCGGGTCGCGCGCCGCCGGATCGCCCATTCCCGCGCCCCCCGGCAGCTCCAGGATCAGCCGGTCACCATCCGGGATGACCTGGAACCCCTTCGTCCGCAGCACCGTGCCAGATTTCAGCGCGACCCGCCCGTTCACCCCGTCCAGCCCACCTTCGCGCCCCCGCGGCGCATGCGCGATCCGGTCGAACGTCGCGTTCACCGCGAATTCCAGATCGCCCTTCGTCGCGATTTCCATGATCTGCCCAACCCCGCCGCGCGTCCGCCCGGCGCCGCCGGAATCCGGCCGGAGCTCCTTCCGCCAGATCACCACCGGCGCGACGTTCTCCGTCGCCTCCACCGGCATCGTCCGCACCCCCGACGGGAAAGCGGTCGCGTTCAGCCCATCCCGCGTCGGCCTTGCACCCGTGCCGCCGGAGTTGAAGGTAATGATCTCGAAATCCTCGATCACCGGCCGGTTGCCCCGCGCCTGTCCGGACACCGAGCTGCCGCCCCGCAGCGGCGGATTCCACAGTGCCGAGGCTCCCTCGGCCGTCACCCGATCCGGCACCGCCTGATGCAGGCAACCCATCATCAGGTCGGGCAGCAGATGCCCGATCACATGCCGCACCGAGACAGGGTAGGGGCGGGGTGCGTTCAGGATGCACCCCTCCGGTATCTTCATCCGGAACGGCGCCAGCGATGCCCAGTTGTTCGGGATCTCCGGCGCCACCACGCACTTGATCCCGAAGCATGAATACGCTCGGCAATACGCCGCGGGAACGTTGATGCCGCGCGACGACAGCCCCGAGGTGCCGGTGAAGTCGACCTCGATCCCGTCCTCCTGCACCGTCATGGACGCTGCGAGCCGCACCGGCTCCTCATACCCGTCCGAGTAGATCTCCGCGTCATATGTCCCGCGCGGCAGCCGGTCGATCTCGGTCAGCGTGGCGCGCAACGAACTTTCGAAGATGAATTCCGCCAGCGGCTCCAGGCTGTCCATCCCGAACTCCGCCATCATATCAACCAGCCGCCGGGCGCCGGCGTCGTTGCAGGCGCACAGCGAGTAGATATCCCCCTCCAGCTCCACCGGCAGGCGGGAGCCGGCGCGCATGAAGTCGAAGAACGTCTCGTTCGGCCGGCCCTGGTCGAAGCATTTCACGATCGGGATGTACATCCCTTCCTCGAACACGCTGCGCCCCTCCGGCCCCATGCCCAGGCCGCCGACGTCGATCACGTGCGCCGTATTGGCGAACAGCCCGACAATGGCGTCGTTGTGGAAAGCCGGCGTCACCACCGTCAGGTCATGCAGATGCCCGGTGCCGAGCCAGGGGTCGTTGGTGATGTAATGGTCCCCTGGCTTCATCGTGGCGGCCGGAAACTTCATCAGGAAGTGCCCAACCGATTCCGCCATCGAGTTGACGTGCCCCGGCGTCCCCGTCACCGCCTGCGCCATCATCCGTCCCTGCAGGTCGAAGATGCCGGCCGAGAGGTCGCCGGCCTCCCGCACCGTGGTGGAGAATGCGGTGCGGATCATGATCTGCGCCTGCTCCTCGACCACCGCGATCAGGCGGTTCCACATGATCTGGCGGTGGATCTGGGCAAGCGCGTCGGGTTCGTGCGTCATGGGCGGCCTTCAATGGTTCGGGGCGCCCAGTTCAGCCCAACGGGCAATCGGATTCAATCCAGCGACCGGGCTGCGGTTGCACACCGCAGCCCGCGCCGAACCTCAAGTGCCGTTCACATGCTACCGGTTCTGGTTCGTCCCG
>DASQVN010000750.1:0-3897 GCA_035640755.1 Rhodopila sp. | reverse complement strand
GTTCTACGACCACATGCGCCGCTACCTGGAGCGCGAGAACCTCGGCGTCCTCTCCCGCCTGCGCATCGCCCTGGGCCGCATCGGCGAGACCGAGGATGATGAGCTCGCCTTCGCCTATCATTGCGGCAACGAGCCCGAGACCCAGGCCTACCGCCACCGGTACTGCACCGCCGCCTACATGGCCAAGGCGATGGACTTCTACCAGTACCGCCACGTCGAGCGCGGCACCGGCATGATCCTCAAGGCGGTCGGCCTGCCGCCGCGCGGCCGCCTCGGCTCGGTTGCCTCTCACGCCGCCTGGCGCCTGCTGCGCTGGCGCCATGCCAGTTTTGCACGCCAGCTGGCAGCCTGATAGCCCGGCCCCATATGGCCCATCCCGGCAGGGCGGTATAGGCTCGCCGCCAAACGGGAAGAGAACCATCCAGGATATGCCCAACGACGATACGCCCGACAACCGGGTGCCCCCGCGGCGGGAACCCGTCGCCCTCGCGCTGATCAGCGCCGCGCATCTCGTCAGCCATTTCTACTATCTCGTGCTCGTGCCGCTGTTCCCGCTGCTGCGCGACAGCCTCGGCATCGGCTTCGTTGAGCTCGGCTTCGCCCTCACCGTGTTCAACATCGTCAGTGGCCTGGTGCAGACCCCGATGGGCTACGCGGTGGACCGCTTCGGCCCGCGCCGCGTGCTCATCGCCGGCCTCATCCTGGGCGGCGGGGCCTACATCTCGATCGGCCTGTTTCCGATGTACCCCTGGATCCTCGCCGCCTCCGTCCTCCTCGGCGTCGCCAACTCGGTCTATCACCCGTCCGACTACGCGATCCTCGGTTCGGTGATCGAGCCGGCACGGCTCGGACGGGCCTTCTCGATCCACACGTTCGCAGGATTCGTCGGCAGCGCCATCGCCCCGGTCCTGATGCTGTTCGCCGCGCAGCGCCTCGGCTATCAGGCCGCCATCATCGCCGCCGGCGCCATGGGTGTGCTGGTCGCCCTGCCGCTGCTGGCGGCCGGCTGGCTCGACCGCACCCCGGCGGCCGAGGCCGCCAGTCGGGCCGATGCATATATCCCGCTGCGCAACCTGCTGACCCCCGCGATCCTGGGCCTGGTCGGGTTCTTCGCCCTGCTCAGCCTCAGCACCGGCGCCCTGCAGAACTATTCCGCCGTGGCGCTGGTCGATGTCCACGGCTTCTCCCTGTCCGCCGCCAATCTCGCGCTGTCGGCCTTCCTGTTCTGCTCCGCCGTCGGCGTGCTGGCCGGCGGCTTCATCGCCGACCGCACCAGACGCCACGGCGACGTCGCCGCCTTCGGCTTCGGCGCCGCCGCGCTGATGATCCTGCTGGTCGGCACGATCAACCTCGGCGCGGCATTGACGGTCGTCGCCATGGCCCTCGCCGGCTTCCTGTCCGGCATGATCTCCCCCTCGCGCGACATGCTGGTCCGCGCCGCCTCACCCCCCGGCGCCTTCGGCCGCGTCTTCGGCATCGTCACCACCGGCTTCAACATCGGCGGCACCGTCGGCCCGCTGATCGGCGGCGCGATCATGGATCACGGCCTGCCGCGCTGGATCTTTTTCTCCTCGGTGCTGTTCATGGCGCTGACCTCGGTGATGGCCCTGGCCCGCGAGTGGACCGCCCGCGGCCGCCGGACCGCCGCCGTTCGTCCAAGCCAAGCCTGACGCCGAGGCGGCATGGAACCGACAACACCCACCGGAGGCAACCCATGGACCCGCTCGACCGCCTGCGCCACTCACCCCTGCCGTTCGCCGCCTTGATCGGGATCGAGTTCATCAGCGCCGCACCCGACCGCGTCACAGGCGAACTCACGGTCAGGGAGGACCTTTGCACCCGCCCCGCCGTCCTGCATGGCGGCGCCATCATGGCCTTTGCCGATACACTCGGCGCTGCCGCCACCATCCTGAACCTGCCGGACGGCGCCGGCACCACCACCATCGAATCGAAGACCAACTTCCTCGCCCCCGCGCCGGTCGGCAGCAAGGTCCTGGGCGAAACCACCCCCATCCACCGCGGCCGCCGCACCATGGTCTGGCAGACCCGAATCACCAACGAAGCCGGCCGCCCCCTCGCCCTGGTGACGCAGACCCAGTTGGTCCTGGAACGCTAACTAGGCAGGTTTGGTCATGCACCCCTTGCCGATGACGCATGTGATAAGCATCGGGCCACCGGGCGATTTCGGCGGCGGCTCATGCATCCACAAATGGGCGGGGTCACCGGGACCGGTCCACCGATCACCTGAAGCCCGCCGGTGACTAGGTCAATCTGGCTCTCGCTCAACGCGGTCAACTGATGACTCATGTCGTTGCGATCTCTCAAGAATGCGAAACTCGTTAACACTGCGCAGCGGCATTTCGACGCACTGTGGTTCACGGCGACAGCGAGTATCGCCGTGCTGACGACGCGAATCTACATGAATGTTGCGCGGAACCGTCAGACAGGAGCGCCCTAACAGTCCATGACGGTCCGGCCGCGGAAAGGATCTGTCGGACCGGCCACCCAACCAACGATCTCAGCCGCGATCAGCCTCTGCTGCCGCGCGGTCGAGGAGCATGATGTCATCCTGCTGAGGCTGCCTGGCTGAGCATGCGCCTGGCGAAGACCAGGATGGCTTCGTAAACCTCACGACCGAACCACGGATAATACGCCACAATCTCATCGAGCGGCAGTCCGGCGTCCCACAAGTTGTCGATGCCAGTTGTCGATGATCGAGGCGACTGGCAGCCGGGTGTCCATGACCGTCCATGCCCCGCTACGGCGGGCCGGATCACGCGACACCAATGGGCATTTGGTCCAGTCTATGCCGTAGTCTTTTTGAATGCTCGTCATCTGCGCGCCGCAAAGGGATTTATCGATCCCGCACGCCGCTCAATTTCGCCGCCAGGGGCCGGTGCGCCTATATCGGGCATCACCGGCACCAGTCGGTCAATCCTCTACCAGTCGGTCAATCCTCTAAACGAAAGCCAGCTTTCAGCGTGACTTGGTAATGAGCAACCTTGCCATTATCGATCTGCCCGCGCACCTGGACCACCTCAAACCAACCGAGATGTCGCAAGGTTTGCGAGGCTTTGCCTATGGCCCCATCAATGGCTTTGGTCACACTCTCTTCGGACGTGCCGACAAGCTCGACCACCTTGTAAACATGATCTGTCATGTTCGTCTCCCCATATGGCTCGTGCTGAGCCACAGGAAGCGTAAACGCCAAATCGGCCGGTGCGCCATACCCGTGCGAAAGCCGCTATGGTATCCGATCGCGGAGAAGCGTGAGACGCGCAGCGTCGACGGTTCGGCACGTGAATCGGATACGCCACACCAAATGCGCCGTATCGGGCATCTCCGATGCGCGATGTGTGTCCGATCGCGCCGCGCTTGAGGTGGGGTTTGCTGCGCACCAGCGCCTTGCGGGTCACCGCCTGCTTGAGGTCGGCATTGACGCCTTCGTCCGGCTTGAGCCGCGAAGCGGATCAAGGCTCCGGGCTGTAGGGGGCAGGTAGAACGCCTCGGTCTCGGCCTGACGCTCATCCAACCAGGTCCGCACCTTGGCCGAACGGTGGACCGGCAGGCGGTCGAGGATAAGGAGGATAAGAAAGACCTTGCGCCCGACATCGCGGACCAGACGACCGAGAAAACGGATCAGGTTATGCGGCACGGCAGATTTACTGTCCGATTCCGGAAAGACTTGCCGCGTATCTAACCCTTGATCGTGTTCTTCTGGCACTCGAAAGCCTTCAGGACGGGACGCCGGGAGCGGTGCCGCAGCTGGCGCGCGCCGAAGCCAATCCGTGATAGAGAACGCCTCCGCTCTTCGAGAAGCGGAGGCAGGTTCCACGATCGTGTTGCCAGCCGCCGGCCGAGCCTGGTCCTCGCTGCTTGTATCAGGCCTGCACGGTC
>DASQVN010000749.1:0-7309 GCA_035640755.1 Rhodopila sp. | reverse complement strand
GGAGCGGTTTCCGCTGTACGCGTACTATCCGTCCCGGCATCTGCCTCCGGCGAAGGTGCGGGCGTTCGTGGATTTCGTTGCCGATAATGTGCTGACGTAACGAGTTTGGGCCGATCGGCAGCGCGGCTGGGTACGACCAGTGAACTGTCGGTTTGTTTCTCAGAATGTGCATCCATTTATGTCAGCTCGTCCGTCTGCTTTCTTCCCGATATCGCTCGAAGCAGACCTACAGCTTTACGGCCACAAGCGGCTGCTCGGAGGACCCGTACCCTGCCTCCAAGGAGCCGCGGGACCGGAGCACCGCCCACGCAACCGGTCAAACCCTCGTTGCAGAGGTACTACCTCGGTCCGGACGATCCCCGCTTCGCCCGTTCCCAATACCCCAGGCCGGTGTATTCCAGGTTTGTCCGCTCCCACTGCGCGAGGTTCGCGGCGGCTTCGTAGGTTGTCTGCAGAAACTCCAGTAGCGCCGCATTCGGGTCGGCCGCCTGCCGGACATCGTCATAGGGCAGGATGAATTGGCCAAGTTCCCTGCTGTAGAATGCCCCGGCGGGGCGGACCGGCGCCACATCGAAACCCGCCGGCTGGGGCGCGGCATAGCAGTAGAAGGCTGGGGTTTCGATGCCGCTACCGCCTGGCCAGAACCCGCAGCTGCTGACCTCGTGCGAGTAGCCTTCGCGTGTCATGCGATCGGCATTCGGCTGCGCCGGCGCACGGCGGCCGGAGAAGCGGGTCACCACCAGATCGAAACTGCCCCAGAAGAAGTGTACCGGGCTCACCTTCCCGGCAAAGCGCGCCCGGAACGCCGTGAAGATCCGGTCTACCTGGACGAGAATGCGCCAGAACCGGTGTACAAACTCGGGGTCATAGGCTCTGTGGTCACGGTCCATCTCGAACGGAATCGGGTTCGGGATTTCGGACGGCATGGTCCAGATGCGGATGTCCAACCCGAGCGAGCGTAGACGGCTCATCACCTCGCTGTAGAAATCAGCAACAGCCTGCGGTTGCAGCGCGAACGATTCCGTCACGCCGTCGCTGGTCTGCATGACCAGACGATGGTCGATGAAATCGACATCGATCTGGAACGTCCGCGAACCGTATGGAATGGGCGATGTCGTCAGTCCCCGGCAGGTAACATAAAGGGGTACCTGCCACCAGTGATTGATCTGTGGCGCTCGGGCCAGTCGGATCTTGCCGATGATCTGTGTCCATAAGTGAACCGTGGCGTATGTATCCCGCCATTCGTCCAGCGGCAGGCTGGGCCATACGGTTGAGCGGCTCGTCTGGTCTCGACCCTGGGTTTCGGCCATATTAACCTCCCGCCTGGGAAGCGGAGCTATACCTGACTGCCGCGCATCGTGACAGACCCGCGCACTTCGCGAGGCGCTCGGTCTGATCATGAGCGCGCCAGCAACTTGCCGCAACGATCTTGGCTGCAGCTCAGGCGGTTGCTATTCGGACCCGGCTTTGGCGCCTGGCTCCGGGGCGATATCCCCCTGCACCGCCGGCTTCCCCTCTGGCGGCTTTCCCTCTGGCGGCTTCTCGGCCGACACCGCCTCGGGCCGCACCGGCTGGCTCCGCTGGATCGCGCCGGTCATCGGGACGAAGAACACGCCGATGTCGCGCCTGGAGTGGATCTTCCCCTCGGCGTCCTTGGTATAGACATACAGCACCTGCCCGCGCTTGAACGGCTGGCCGATTGGAATGATCAGCCGCCCGCCGGGCTTGAGCTGCTTGAACAGGTCCGGCGGCGCAAACGTGGCCGCACAGGTGACGATGATGGTGTCGAACCCGCCGCTCACCTCCGGCCAGCCGTAATACCCGTCACCGACGCGCGTATGCACGTTGGTATAGCCCAGAGGCGCGAAGATCCTCCCCACCGCCTTGCCCAGCGGCTCGATGATCTCGATCGTGTAGGCGGTCTTCACGATGCGCGACAACAGGCTGCTCTGAAACCCGCTGCCGGTGCCGATCTCCAGCGTCACGTCGCCGGGCTTCGGTTTGCACACCTGGGTCATGTAGGCCTGCCCCAGATAGTCCGACAGCGCCGACCCGTAGCCCAGCCCCCAGGGCTTCGGCGTCTCCTCATACGCATCGCCCGGCGTCGCGTAATGCTCACTGTAGACGTAGTGGAAATACTCGCGCGGGACCGCCTGGAACGCCGCCATCACCAGCGGATCGGCGGCGCCGAAATGCTCCTTCAGATACGCCCCGATCCGCTGCATCGCCGCCGGCTTGCGGGCCTGGATCGCATCGAACTGCGCCTCTGTCAGGCTCACCGGGCGGCCCGATTCCCGCATCGCCTGCTCATAGGCCGCGAGGCTCCAGGCTCGCGCCGCCCCTTGCGCCGGCCGCGCCGCCGCCGGCAACAGGGCGGCCGCGGCCGCGCTGCCGATCATTCCGCGGCGGGTGATGGGGCTGCGATATCGTTCCAAGCTGAATGCTTCCTCGCTGCTGGAAAGGTCACCAGGGCGATGCCATACAGGACCGCCGCGCACAACAACACCTTGGTGAAACCATATTCACGTGCCATCAGGTTCGCCAACGGCGTCGCCACCACGCTGAACGCCCCGTTCAGCCCCCAGGCCCAGGGCAGCAGCGGGCCATCCCCGGTCCGGCCCAGCCCCAGCGGGAACGGCATGCCCAGTGCTGCCGACACCGGCGCGATCACCGCCAGCAGCAGCGCCGCGCGCAGCGCAAACCCTAAGCCCAGCGTGTGCAGGATCAGCGGCTCCAGCCCCGCCAGCACCGCCGCGCACCACGCCACGATCACCAGTGCCGCCAGCCCCATCCCCACCGCCGGCCGCGCCTGGAACCGCGTACTCATCAGGCTGCCAAGCCCCGAGCACACCAGCATCCCGGTCAGCACGAAAGCGAATCCATCGGTCCGGTCGCCCAGCCACAGGCTCGCCTTCTCGATCAGATAGATCTCGATGAACAGGAAGCCGAGTGCCAGTGCCGGGAAAAACACCACCGGCCGCATCAGCCCCACGCGGTCCGCGCCCAGCCGTCGCGGCGCCGCCAGCGGCACCAGCAGCACCAGCGCCGCGATCACCACCGCCTGCGCCAGCACGGCGAGGTTGACCAGCGCCCCGATCTCGGCCTGCGGCAGGATTTCCAGCCGCTTCAGGATGGTGCCGATCCGATCGAGCCGCAGCACCGCATAGAAGAACGGCCGATCGAGCGTCACCGGCGCCAGACTAAACGCCCGCCCCGATTCCGTCGCTCGGCCTGCCAGCACGGCCGCGGCCTCATCCGCCACCGCATCATCAGGCCCGCCCGAGGCGACCTCGCCCCGCTCGAACGACACCGCCGGCAGGTCGTTGTAGATGCCCTCCCGCGCCTTCACGACATCCATGCCCGGATACCAGGAGAGGTCGAACGACCGCTCGTCGCAGAACGCCTTCACCGCCCGGATCGCCGCGTCGCTCCAGCGCTGCGGCGAAACCAGGATGCGCACGTTCCACGCCGAGCGATAGACGATCACATGCGCCGCCGGATCGCCGATCCCCGCCCGCAGCAGCGCCGCCCGCACCGTCGCCAGCATCCGTTCGGCATACACCGGAAAATCCCGGATCGAGACCGGGATCGACACCATCCCGCTCGGCGCCAGCGCCCGCAGATACGCCGCGATGGCCTGCGCCGTGAACGCCGTCGCGTTGGCCTCCACCGCATCCAGGAAATCGGCCGAGAGATCGACCACGTCATAGGTCCCCGCGCGCGCCTCGGCCAGCACGCCGCTGCCGCTGACGTGTACCGCCGGATCAGGCACCGCCGGCGGCACCGGCCCAATCCCCTCCCGCAAGATCCGCCCGAGCTCCGGTTCGGCTTCCACCACGCTCACCTTGGCAGCGCCGAGAGCCAGCACCTCCCGCGTGCGGAACCCGCCTGACGCCCCGGCCAGCAGCACCCGCGCATGCGGCACAAGTTGATACGGCAGCGCATCCAACGCCGCCCGCGCGTAGCCCGAGTCCACCTGCCCTGGTTTCGGCAGCGCGGCGATCCTGTTGCCGTCCCGATACAGGCCGAAAGCGCGCGGCGGCCCCTCGATGCCCATCATCCCGGCGTTGTTGGAGATGTCGGTGTCCACCCGCTCGGTGAAGTCATCCAGCACCGCGTAGTCGCCCCGCGGCGCATTCACCGATGCCACGACCTTCGCATCGGGCGTGTGCAGCGGCGCATAGATCGCCTTGAAGTCGTTGTACGCCGCGTGGTCGTCCAGCAGCAGCAGCGCCTCACTGGCACACAGCGCCGCCAGCGCTGCCAGCACCGCAGGCACCCGCCGGGGCCGCCCGGCCGGCACCGCCGCCAGCGCCAGGGGCACCAGCAGCAGCGGCACCAGCGCGAAGGCATGCACGAAATACATCGCCGCCAGCACGCACGCCGACCCGGCCCCCGCACCGGTCAGGTCGAACGCATAGACCCGCCCGATCCGGCGGGCGCCGCGCACGAAACTCAGGCTGATGAACAGCCCGGCGAGGAAGAAGAACGGCAGCAGCGCGGCATAGTAGCCGGCGATGTTCCACGCCTGCCCCTGCCAGGTCGCCGGGTTCTGCAACTGCAGCGGATTGAACGGATTGGCCGTGGTGAACCGGTACCCAAGCGCCGCCGCCAGCACCAGCAGCGCCGGCAGTGCCGCCATCAGTGCCTCGGCCCGCCGCGCGAGCGCATCGCGCCACAGCGCCAGCACCACGCCGCTGAAGGCGAAGCCGACCATGATGATCGAGATCACCCAGTAGCCGTACTCCGACCATTTCGCGACCGCGAAATACCGGGTCAGCGCCGTCTCATACCCGACGGCGGCCAGCGACACCAGGAACAGCGCCAGCAGGTTCATGGCCAGATCCAGCGGCGGATGAACTGATCGGTCACGCTGTTGAACCGCACCGGCTCATCGACGAACAGGGCATGACCGGCATGCTCGAACACTTCCATCTCGGTGGCTGGGCGGTTTCGCACGAGGTTCTCCCCCTGCGCAACCCAGTGCGGCCGGACCACGTACAGCAGAGGCACGTTTGTGCTGTACACGGCGTCTTTCCAGAACGATCGCGGCATTGGGTAGGAGCGCAGAAGCCGCCCCGCCGGTTCCGGCAGGTGCAGCGTCGCTTCCGTCAGCCGCGCCAGATACCCGTCCGCCGGCGGGTTGCGGAACATCCCCCGCACGAACTCCCGCATCGCCACCGCCCGCATCGCCGCCGCATGGCGCAGCGGACGCGCCGGCCGCGTCGCCGCCACGCGCACCGGCGCGGGCGCCGGCTCCTCGCCCACCGAGTTGTCGACCAGCACCAGCCCCGCCAGCGCGCGGTCCCCTGCGACATGGATATAGGCCAGCGTGTCCAGCACCCCCAGCGACCAGCCGACCATGACCACCTGCGGCGCGCCGATCAGGCGCACCAGGTCTGCGATATCCTGCCCGCGGCGCAGCGGCTCATAGCCCGTGGCCGGCACCGCCGAATCCCCCTGGCCGCGCGGATCCAGCGCGATGACGCGATAATGACGGGAGAATGCCAGGATCTGCGGCATCCAGATCCACGCCGGCATGGCCCAGCCGGGGACGAACACCAGCGTCTGCGCATTCGCCGGCCCAGCCTCCAGATAGTGCAGCCGCACCCCGTCGCTGGTCAGGAAGAAATGGTCAACAACGCCGTCCGGCAGCGGCTGCGCAACAGCAGGGGGGAGCCTGCCCGGAACCCCGATACACAATAACCCGATACACAGGCCGAGCAGCAGGGCGAGAATGCGGCGCATGGCGCATGAAAAGCGCGCCGGTCATGCCCGGGTCAACGAAAACCAACTAAAACAGAAAGTAAATTCCCAGCCCCAGCAGCGCCCACACCGGCACCGCGACCGCCACCGCCAGGGCGAGCCCACGCAGGAACGAGCCGTCCTCCCCCAGCATCGCCGCGACAGCCTCAGGCGCCGGCGCCCCCACCACGGCCGGCGCCTCAGCCGCCGGCACCGGCGCGGTGATCACGCCGGCTGCCGATCCCGCTTCATCAATCCCGGCACCATCGGCTTGCAATAGCATCAGCGTCCCATCGCGGCTTGATCCAAGGCAGCGGATCTACGCCATGACGATACACATACGTAAATTAAGCGGAAACGTTAATATTCCGGGCACGTTATCAAAAGTTTGTTATCAAACCCCGGTGCTGCCAAATCCGTCAACGCTGCGCGCCGTCTCGTCCAGACTCGCCACCTCCCGCCATACCGCGCGGCTCACCGGCGCGAGCACCGCCTGTGCAATCCGCTCGCCGCGCGAGACGGTGAACGTCTGCTGCCCCGCATTCAGCAGGATCACCTGGATTTCGCCCCGGTAATCCTCATCGATCGTCCCGGGCGTGTTCGGCAGCGTGATGCCGTGCCGCAGCGCCAGCCCCGAGCGCGGACGGATCTGCAGCTCATACCCCGCCGGCAGCGCGACCGTCAGGCCGGTCGGGATCAGCACGCGATGGCCGGGCGCAATCTCCACCGCCTCGTGCACCGCGGCGAACAGGTCCATGCCGGCCGCGCCGGCAGTGGCATAGGATGGCAGCGGCAACCCTTCGGCGTGCGGCAGGCGGCGGACCAGGATCGGAATCGACATGCCGCATTTATGCGGCACGGGCACCGCGCAGCAACCAACTTCTGCCGCGCTACCTTCCCCATGACCCGATCCGCCGCGGTTGACCCGGCATGGCAGTGCGGATCGCACCACGGCCCAATGTTTGACCACGCAATTCACCGTTGCTGCCACACGAGCAGCGCACCCAAGGCATCCCGACCCCGCCGCAACCGATCACGCACAACAGAGCTTTCGCTTCCAAAACCGGCGAATGCCGTTATGTCTGCGCGCCGCCCGCACCGGCGCGACTCGCCGGTCCGGCGCTGACGATTGGAACAGAGGCATTGACCGCATGACCGACTCCCACCCAGCCCCGATCCGGAACGTTTCTGGCCGCGCAACGCAACTCCTCGGCGCCTCGCTCGCGCTCCTGCTCGCCGGGCTCATGCTGCAGGGCTGCGCGGAAAAGACCGCCACCGCCGCCGGCCCTCGGGTCTATCTGGCCGATCTCCAGGGCCAGGCGAAGCAGTGCGACGCGCCGAAGCTCACCCCCGCCGCCGGCCAGACCGCCGATGTCGCCATGAAGCTCGGCAATGACGGCGGCTGGTGCGGCGTCTCGGTCAGCCCGAACGGCCCCGGCCTGCTGATCAGCCGCCCGGCGCATGGTACCGTGAACATCCACCAGGTCGGCGACGTGACCCGCATCGACTACACCCCGGCCCGCGGCTTCGCCGGCAGCGACAACTTCGCCGTCAAAATAGTGCC
>DASQVN010000748.1:0-4697 GCA_035640755.1 Rhodopila sp. | reverse complement strand
GATCTGCAGCCGCAGGCCCCAGAGTGAGACATGATCAGGGATATTCGGGTCGCCGACGGCGCCGAAGTAGATCGCATCCGCCGTACGTAGCCATGCAAGCCCATCTGCCGGCATGAACTGGCCATGCGTGCGGTACCAGTTGGAGCCCCAGTCGTAATGATCGACGATCAGCTTGAACCCGCCGTCGCGGGAGGCGACCGCATCCAACACTTCCAGCCCTGCTGCTATGACCTCGGGTCCGATGCCATCGGCGGGAACGGAGGCGATGCGGTAGCTGCGCGTCACGGGCCGAACTCCTTGGCTGGATGCGGCTTCGTAGCGCGCACCGCGGCAGGTGGCGAGGGGGCGTGGCGAGGTGTGCACCGTTGCCGCCCAGTTGAGCTCCACTGCTGGCCTTCATGTCCGTCCGGCAGGGCAGAACCGCAGCGGCGTCATGCTGCGGCGCGATACGGGTGCCTATATGCGTCATGTGCCGGCACGAGTTGGGCCGGCCTGTTCCAAACGGGGCATACGATGCACTTCACCTTTCCACATATGATGCGGGATCTGTTTGGCTTGTCGCAGGCGCACGATGAACATCTGCTTGCCGGCGCGGATGAGGAAGCGGTTCAGTCGCTGGGCGTCAGCCAGTCGGTTCTGTCTCGGTTTGAGCAGGATGTCGCGGTTCTGTGCCCCGATCTCGTGCATGAAGCGCAGCTCGGCCTGACCCGGAGATAGGCGTCTTCCCGGCCTGAATGGTCAGGCCAGGCGGATGCTGCCGAGGCTGTCCTGAGCCGGCTCGATCTCGCCGATGATCGCCGCGCTGATCCCAGCCTGCAACATCGCCTCCAGGCATGGCCGGGCGCGGAGTGCCGGCACGCCGAGCAGCAGCCCGCCCGAGGTCTGCGGGTCAGCCAGCAACGCGGCATCCGATACATTTGCTGCGGCGCCCAGCAGCCGACGGTTGTCCGGTGCCAATGAACTCTCGACGCCATGCTCGGCCAACGCACGCGCGCCGGGCAGCACCGGCAAGGCGCCGAGGCGGAGCACGGCCGAAACCTCGGACGCCTCCAGCATCTCCAGCAGGTGGCCGATCAGGCCGAAACCGGTGACATCGGTCCCGGCGTGCGGCTGGTGTGCCCGCGCGATGCGCGCCGCTTCCGCGTTGGTCGTGCACATCGATTCCACGGCTGCCTGCAGCCACTGTGCCCGGACATTGCCGCGCATATGCCCAGCCAGGATGATCCCGGTCCCTAGCGGCTTCGTCAGGATCAGGCGGTCGCCCGGCCGGAGCCCGCCTTTGCGCAGCACGCGTCCGGGCTCGACGAGGCCGGTGACCGAGAATCCCAACGCCGGCTCGGCCGCCTCGGCACTGTGTCCGCCGATCAGGGTGCAGCCATCCGCCTGCAGCACTGCTGTCGCGCCCAGCAGCATTGCTGACAGATCCGCCCGCATCTTGCCGCCTGGGCCGTATGGGACCGATGCGATGGCAAGGGCCGTCCACGGCTCTGCACCCATCGCGTAGAGGTCCGAGAGCGCGTGCGCTGCGGCGATCTGCCCGAAGATGAACGGATCGTCGATGAACGACCGGAAGTGATCGACCGACTGGACCAGCAACTTGCCCAACGGCGGCCTGGTCACGGCTGCATCGTCCCGTGCGCCTATCAGGTCTGGGCCTTCGGTCCGGGGCAGTGTGTCCAGCGCGCCGGCCAGCACCTCGGCGCCAACCTTGGCGCCACAGCCGCCGCAGCGCATCGGGTCATCCGGCAGCGGCGTCATGCGCATCTCCTGGTACATGCGCATCCAGCGGCGATCGATCCAATCCTTGAGGCGCCAGACATGTCGTCCGTGCATCGCGATGCCGTTTCGCCAGGCGACGGCGTGTTGCCGGCCGAGGCCCAGGATCACCAGCGCCTCCCGCTGCGGCCGCCAGGGGTGCAGCCGCTTCCCCCCCGCGGCTCGGCGGAGATTCTCGGCCAGCGGTGTTCCGGCACGGACGGCCCAGACGCCGGCCTTGGGACGCGGCTGGCCCTCCAGCGCCGCACAGTCCCCGGCTGCGAAGATATGTGGATGGCTGACGCTGCTCAGCGCCGGCGTAACCCGGATACACCCGGCGGGATCGCAGGCGATGCCGGATGCAGCAAGGAACGGCGGTCCTTCGACCCCTGTTGCCCAAAGGGCAGTTGCCACTTCGATGCTGGTGCCGTCCGACAGCAGGAGCTGACCGTCCTGGAGGCCCGTCGCCATGACGTCGCAGATCAGCTCCACATCAGCGGCGGCCAGCGCCTCCCGCACGACACGCCGGGCAGCAGGCGGGGCGGCGGCGACAGGCTCCGGCAGCTCGGAAATCAGGGTCAGGCGGAAGTCGCCGGCGAAACGTTCGGCCAGCGCCAGCGCGAGCTCGGCGCCGGCAGGTCCGGCACCGACGACTGCCAGGTGTGACCCGGGCGGCAGTGTTGCCTCGAGATGATAGAGACGTTCCAGAAAGCCGCCGATCGGCTTTACCGGCAAGCCCGCTTCAGGCGGCATGACCGGGCACCCACCGACGTCGACGGACAGAAGGTTGAACGGTACGTCGGGCCTGCCGGGGATGCTCACAGTCCGCGCGTCGGGGTCGAAGCCGGTTGCCTCGGCCAGGATCAGGCGTGCGTTGGCCATCGCGGCCAAGGGAGCGAGATCGATATGTGCCTGCTCGTGCGTATAGTCGCCACGAATCAGGCCAGGCAGCATTCCGGAGTAGGGCGTTTCCGGCTCGCGCCCGATCAGTGTCAGGCGCACGCCGGGCTCGGGTTGCATGGCAAAGCGCCGCAGCACCTCGAGATGGGCATGGCCGGCGCCAAGGAGAACGATGTCGGTCTCGACAGGGCGGGATCGCTGCATGAGGCTCGTTCTAGCCGGTATCATGCGACCCGTCGCCTGGCGGGTGGTCACGAGGAGGTTTTCACATGACCTGGTCGATTTTGGCCTATGAGCTGACTACGGGCGCCGTTGGTGCTGCGGTGGCGACGCGTTTCTTCGCGGTTGGCGCGCTGGCGATCCATGTGGAGGGTGGCGTCGGCGCACTGGCAACCCAGGCGCTGATTAATCCGATGTACGCCGTGCATGGCATGCCCAGGCTCCGTGCTGGGGAGGCACCCGCAGACCTCATCGCGGCATTGCTGGCTGCGGATGCCGGGCGCGCGCATCGGCAGATCCATGTTCTCGACGTAGCGGGCCGGATCGCCGTGCATACGGGCAGCAACTGCGTCGATTGGCGTGGGGCAGTGTGTGCAACGAACGTGTCGGTTGCCGGCAACATGTTGGCGGGGCCGGAGGTTGTCTCACAGACGCTGGATGCCTTTGAGCGCGCGCAGGGCCCTCTGGCAGAGCGGCTGTTGGCCGCGCTGGAGGCGGGGGAAGCCGCGGGAGGTGACAAGCGCGGCAAGCAGTCCGCGGCGCTGAAGATCTGCTCGCGCGATCCATTTCCTGATCTGGACGTACGGGCCGACGATCATGCCGATCCGCTGGCCGAGCTGCGGCGGCTTTATCGTGTCAGCCAGGAACGTTTTGCGATTTTCCGTCAATTCCTTCCGGGGGCCGACAGTCCCTGCGGCGTGTTTGATCGCGCCATCATCGAGGATGCGATTGCGCGTCGTCCGACTACTTGCCCATGATCCGCTGGACAGCATCAATCCCATGGGATGCGTTCCGAGCCGCTCGGCGCGATGCCCGAGAATACGCAGGCGGGTTGGGGGCGGCCGCTCGTGGCACGACCCGCACAACGGTGCGGATCGCGCCATGGCGCATTGTCCGAGCGCGTGGTTCACGGTCTCCGACGAGTCCGCGTCAATCGGCCACGTGTGGGACTCAGCCACTATGCCGCGGCAGCGGTTAGCCGCCGCCACCTTCCAGACCGGTTTCACCGGGGCTATGGCCGGTGTTGTCGTACGGGCCGGAGTGATACTGGGAATAGCGGCCGAAATTGGCGGCCTGCGCGGCTGGGACGATCGCCGCGGCCAGGCCGAGTGCTGCAAACGCGGCAAGAAACAGGTTCTTCATCGTAAGCTCCTTTTCCGGGACAGACCTGCCCGGCTTCGTTTCCCAGGCCAGTGGGCGTGGCCCCTTCTGGCTGGGCAGGAGCGCAGATTGGTCGTGCTGCTGCGCCGCACAATGCGCCTTAATGAGTATTCATTGTTTGCCTGAGAGTCGTGCAGGCCACCTATGCATGGCGTGCCGTCTGTACACGCGAAGGTGTTGGCGGACGCGTGGTTATCTTACTGTGGCGAACCGAGAAGATGCAGGACAATGCTACGGTTTTGCCGAGCGGACCGGTGTTCGAACAAGTAGATCGCCTGCCAGGTGCCCAGCATCGGTTCGCCGTCCTGCACCGGGATTGCAATGCTGGTCTGTGTCAGCACCGACTTGACATGGGCCGGCATGTCGTCCGGTCCTTCGCTCGAGTGCCGGTAGTGGCCGCCCTCCGGCACCAGGCGGCGGAAGTAATCCAGCAGATCGGCCTGCACGTCGGGGTCCGCGTTCTCCTGAACGGTCAGCGAGGCTGAGGTGTGTCTGCACCAGAGCGTGAGCAGACCAGTGCCGATGCCTTGCTGGCGTGCCCACTCGCGGACCGGCCGAGTTATGTCATACAAAGCCTGCCCGTTCGTCTGCACTGTGAGCGTATGCAATGCCTGTCGCATAGCTTTCTGTTCGCAGAGTCCTGCATTGAACGCAATCGGCCC
>DASQVN010000747.1:0-14210 GCA_035640755.1 Rhodopila sp. | reverse complement strand
CGGCACTGAAAAATTACGTCTGAGATCAACCCCGACGACCCCTGGCTTGGTCCCGGAGCGGATGCCTGCAGACAATCTATCCGGAAGTGATTAATAATCCGTTAACGCGACCTCGGAAAATCATGCAGGCGTACTGATTTTGCGGGAGGCAAGCCGATCGAGGCTTCAGTCGGCCGCATCTGCGACGTCGTCCGTCGGCTTCCGGCCCGCGCGGATCCGCTTCACTGCCGTCTCGACATGCCGGCCGAAGACATATTCGGCCGGACGCTGGTTATCGAGCGGGATGTCCGGGGCCATTGGCCCCTCCGTGCGGATGCCGCGGATCGCCTGCGCTGCGGCACGCCAGGGGCGACGCATGGTTTCCCCAACCGCCGTCGCCTCGAAGCCGGAGTGGACCATGCAGTCGGCGCATTTCTCATAGTTGCCGGTACCGTAACGGTCCCAGTCTGTGGTCTCCATCAGTTCCTTGAAGGTCTTGGCATAGCCTTCGCCCAGCAGGTAGCAGGGGCGCTGCCAGCCGAAGTAGTTGCGCAGCGGCATCCCCCACGGGGTGCAGTGGAACGTCTGGTTGCCGGCCAGGAAGTCCAGGAACATTGACGACTGGGTGAAGGCCCATTTTGTTTTCCCCCGCCGCCGGAAGATCGCGCGGAACAGTTCCTTTGTCCTGGTCCGGTTCAGGAAGTGCTGCTGGTCGGGCGCGCGCTCATAGGCATAGCCAGGGGAGACGGTGATCCCGTCGATCCCCATCTTCGTGACGTCGTCGAAGAACGCGGCCACGCGGTCGGGCTCCGCCGTGTTGAACAGCGTGCAGTTGATCTGCGTCCGAAACCCGCGCCGTTTCGCTTCCTTGATGGCGGATACCGCACGGTCGTAGGTGCCGGACTGGCAGACCGACCGATCATGATCCTCCCGGTCGCCGTCCAGGTGCACCGACCAGGAGAAGCGCCTGTGCGGCTTGAACAGGTCCATCTTCTTTTCAAGCAGCAGCGCGTTCGTGCAGACGATCACGTACTTCCCGCGCGCCAGGGCACCTTCGACAAGCCTGTCGATCTCCTTGTGCAGCAGCGGCTCGCCGCCGGCGAAGACCACTACCGGTGCGCCGCACTCGTCGATCGCCCCCACGCATTCATCGACCGACAGCCGCTGATTCAGGATTTCGGGCGGGTAGTCGATCTTGCCGCAGCCGGCGCAGGCAAGATTACAGCGGAACAGCGGCTCCATCATCAGCACCAGCGGATAGCGCTTGTTGCCGATCAGGTGCTGTTTCACGACATAGGCGCCGACGCGCAGCGCCTGGTGCAGCGGTATGGACATGTGGCAATTGTTCCTTACGCGTCCGCCAGTTCGGCGGGGAAGCGGAACCGGACATCCTCGGCCACCCCGTGCAGGGTGGAGACCTCGACCTCCCCGAAGCGCCGCAGGCCGTCCAGCACCCCCTGGACCAGCGTTTCAGGCGCCGAGGCACCGGCCGTCACGCCAACCGAGTCGACCCCTTCGAACCATTCGGGCCGCAACGCGTCCGCATCGTCGATCAGGTAAGCCGGCCGCCCCAATTCCTCGCCGATTTCGCGCAGACGATTGGAATTGGAGGAATTCCGCGAACCCACGACCAGGATGATGTCGACCTGCCGCGCGAGGTCCCGCACCGCCTGCTGCCGATTCTGCGTGGCGTAGCAGATGTCGCGCACGTCCGGGCCGACGATCGCGGGAAAACGCTGCTTCAGCGCGCTGATGATGCTGCGCGTATCGTCGACCGAAAGCGTGGTCTGCGTGATGTAGGCCAGCTTCTCGGGGTCCTTGACCGCCAGGCCGGCGACATCCTCGACAGTCTGCACCAGGTGTACCTTGGCGGGCACCTGGCCGATCGTGCCCTCGACCTCGGCATGACCGGCATGCCCCACCAGTACGATCTCGCGATCCTGGCGGGCATAGCGGCGGCCTTCGTTGTGGACCTTGGCGACCAGGGGACAGGTCGCGTCAATCACCGGCAGCCCGCGTTCGGCGGCCGCTTGCTCGACCCGCTTCGCCACACCGTGGGCAGAGAAGATCGTCATCGCCCCTGGCGGAATGTCATCGAGCTCATCCACGAAGACCGCGCCTCGGGTGCGCAAATCCTCGACCACATGGCGGTTGTGAACGATCTCGTGCCGCACATAGATCGGCGGGCCGTATTTCTTCAGCGCCCGCTCAACGATTTCAATCGCTCTCTCGACCCCGGCGCAGAACCCGCGAGGTTGAGCCAGCACGACACGCATCATTCAGTCATCTCCGCAGCGTTTCCGGACCAACGCGGTCGGGATATGTCATGTTGTCAGGCGCGCCGCAACGGCCACCGCGGCACGAGAGGCATGCCACGCCAAGCGCCGCGAGGCAGATAGGCAACGCGGTAGCGTGTGCCATCCCTCCCGGGGACATAGATTTCGTCGGATCGGCAGCGCAGGCGTCTCACGCTCCGGTGTGTGTGGTAAATTGGCAACTATCATAAGCATCACGCTTTGGGAGTCCTGCACTCGGTCCGCCAACGTGTTATCGCCATGCGGGAATCGCCACATTCTCGGCGAAGGCGTTGCTGAAAGGGCTGTCGTGTCAATTGTTGGTTCCCCTGTACGCATCGATCTGCCAGCCGAGATGATGCGTGTGGCAGCGATCGTGGAGCAGGCGCTGGAAGCCTTGCTGCCGGATACGGATGGTCCTGAAGGCCGCTTGGCCGAAGCGATGCGCTACGCTACCCTGGGCGGCGGCAAACGTCTGCGGGCCTTCCTGGTGATGGAAACCGCCGCACTGTTTGCCGTGAACGAAACTTGCGCGGCCCGGGTCGCCGCATCGGTCGAGATGCTGCACGCCTATTCGCTGGTCCACGACGATCTGCCGGCGATGGACGATGATGACATGCGGCGCGGCAAGCCAAGTACGCATCGCGCTTTCGACGAGGCCACGGCAATACTCGCGGGTGACGCCTTGCAGACCCGTGCGTTTGAGGTATTGGCAGAACACGACACCCATTCCGACGCTCTCGCACGCTGCGAACTCGTCGCAGCCTTGGGCGCCGCCGCTGGGGCGAAAGGAATGGCAGGCGGGCAGATGATCGACATGGTGTCGGAAGGACAGATCCTGGACGGACCGGCGGTGACACGCCTGCAGGCCCTGAAGACCGGCCGGCTGATCCAGTACAGCACGGAGGCCGGCGCCATCCTGGGGCGTGCATCACCCCACCAGCGGCATCTTCTGGCGGCGTATGGCCGTGACCTGGGCGCCGCGTTCCAGATTGCCGACGATCTGCTTGACGTCGAGGGCAATGCAGCGGACATCGGCAAGACCGCCGGCAAGGACGTCGCCGCCGGAAAGGCGACCATGGTTTCCGTTCTTGGTGTGGAACGAGCGCGCGCTCACGCTGAACTCCTGGCTCGGCAGGCAGCGCAACATCTCGACGGGTTCGGGCCGCGCGCGGCAAGTCTGCGGGCACTTGCGGATTTCGTCGTGTCCCGCCGGAACTGAGCGAAGACAGGAGTTTCAATGAGTCCTTTGACCACGCCGCTGCTCGACCGGGTGCGCTATCCGGCCGACCTGCGCAACTTCTCGCCCGAGCAGCTCCGCCAGCTCGCCGATGAACTGCGCGCGGAAACAATTGATACCGTTTCGGTAACAGGCGGCCATTTGGGTGCCTCGCTGGGCGTGGTGGAACTGACTGTCGCCCTCCACGCCGTGTTCGACACGCCGCGCGACAGGCTGGTCTGGGACGTCGGGCACCAGGCGTATCCGCACAAGATCCTCACCGGGCGGCGCGACCGCATCCGCACGCTGCGCCAGGGCGGAGGGTTGTCGGGATTCACCAGGCGGTCGGAAAGCGAGTACGATCCGTTCGGCGCGGCGCATTCCTCGACCTCGATCTCCGCGGGCCTCGGCATGGCGGTGGCGCGCGACCTGAAGGCAGCCCGCTACGATGCGGCGGCGGAGGAGGAGCGCTCGGCGCTCGGGCTGGAGCGTGACGACCGCAACGTCGTCTGCGTCATCGGCGATGGCGCCATGAGCGCCGGCATGGCGTACGAGGCCATGAATAATGCTGGGGCGCTGAGATCCCGGTTAATTGTCATCCTGAACGATAACGACATGTCCATTGCGCCCCCGGTTGGCGCAATGAGTGCCTATCTCTCGCGCCTCATGTCCTCCCGCAGCTTCCTGTCGCTGCGCGAGCTCGGCGCCAAGATGGCCAAGCGCTTCCCCCGCGGGATCGAGCGGACGGCCCGGCGGGCCGAGGAATATGCCCGCGGCATCCTGACCGGCGGCACGCTGTTCGAGGAAATGGGCTTCTACTACGTCGGCCCGATCGATGGTCACAACCTGGACCATCTGCTGCCGGTGCTGCGCAACGTGCGCGAAGCGGACGAAGCCGGGCCGATCCTCGTGCACGCCATCACCGTCAAGGGAAAAGGCTACGCGCCCGCCGAACGATCGGCCGACAAGTATCATGGCGTCTCGAAATTCAACGTCATCACCGGCGAGCAGGCGAAGGCCCCACCGGGACCGCCGGGCTACACGAAGGTGTTCGCAGAGGCGCTGATCGAGCACGCGAAGCAGGATCCGGCGATCGTCGCGATCACCGCGGCGATGCCTTCGGGCACCGGACTCGATCGGTTCCAGAAGGCATTTCCCGAGCGGACATTCGACGTCGGCATCGCCGAACAGCATGCGGTGACCTTTGCCGGCGGCTTGGCAACCGAAGGCATGAAGCCGTTTTGTGCCATCTATTCAACCTTCCTGCAGCGTGCCTACGACCAGATCGTGCATGACATCGCGCTGCAGAGCCTGCCGGTGCGTTTCGCCATGGACCGCGCAGGCTATGTCGGCGCTGACGGGGCGACGCACGCCGGCAGCTTCGACCTCGCCTACCTCGGCTGCCTGCCGAACATGGTCATCATGGCACCATCGGATGAGGCCGAACTGGTGCACACGGTGGCAACCGCGGTGGAGATCGGTGACCGGCCAAGCGCCTTCCGCTATCCGCGTGGCGAGGGCATCGGGATACCCCTGCCGAAGGCGGGCCAGCCCTGGACCGTCGGCAAGGGCCGGGTTCTGCGCGAAGGCAACAACATCGCGATCGTTTCACTCGGCACCCGTCTCGCCGACGCACTGAAGGCGGCGGATGAACTCGCCGCCCGCGGCTTCCCCGCGACGGTGGCCGATGCCCGCTTCGCCAAGCCCATTGACACGGCACTCATCGAACAGCTTGCCCGCCATCACGAAGTGCTGATCACGATCGAGGAAGCGTCGATTGGCGGTTTCAGCGCACAGGTCATGCATCATCTGGCATGGAAGGGGTTGCTGGATACAGGGCTGAAGGTGCGTCCGATGGTCATGCCGGATCGCTACATCGATCATGACTCGCAGACGAAGCAGATCGCCGAGGCGGGCCTGTCGGCACGCGATATCGTGGCAACCGCGCTGTCGGCAGTCGGAACCGAGCTTCCTGTGATCGGGACCCCGAAGCTGATTACGTCGCGGTGACCGCGGATGCGCCTGGAGTATCTGACCGACGTCTGGTCGGCCGCCAACCGGTTCGCATCCAGGGTCAGGCGGGCATTCGCCGACGCGGTGCGCCACCGCAATGGGGCAGGCAGCCAGCCCAGGAAGTCTGGGGGACGTCGAGCTTTTCTCGTGGGGGTTGCGTGCCTGGGGCTGTGTGCGGCGGGGTCGGTATGGGCCGCCGGCACGGCCGATATCGACCAGCCGCTGCGCCGGCTCTATGCCGCGCTGGACGACGTCATGAAGTCCGGCCGGCAGACGCCGTTTCCACGCCGCTTCGACATGCTGGCCCCGGTGGTCGATCAGGTCTTCGACCTTGAAACAGTGCTGAAGATGTCGGTGGGTGCCCGCTGGGATAGCATCAATCCCGACACCCGGGCGCACCTGCTGCAGGTGTATCGACGCTTCACAGTGGCAACCTACGTCGCCAACTTCGACAGGTATGAGGGTGAGCGGTTCCGCATCCTGCCCGGCAGCCGCGACGCCGGCCAGGACCGAATCGTCGGGACCGAAATCATATCGGGAAGCGGCGACCGCCAGCGCCTCGACTATCTGATGCGGGATGAAAACGGAACCTGGCGTGTCATCGATATCCTGCTGGACGGCTCGATCAGCCGGGTTGCTGTGCAGCGCTCGGATTTCCGCAAGATCCTGGCGAGTGGCGATGCCGATACGCTGATCGACAATCTGCGCCGCAAGATCAGCGACCTCTCGGACGGCACCCTGAGCTCATGATCACCCTGCTGGCGGTTCCGGTCGCCTGTGGCGTGCTCCAGGCCCTCGTTGCGAGCCGGCTGGTGGCCCGGTTTACCCGCATGCCGCCACTGCAGCCCGCGGAACACCCGCCGGTGACGGTGTTGAAGCCGCTCCACGGGGACGAACCGCTGCTCGAAGATGCGCTCGCCACGCTTTGCCGGCAGCGCTACCCGGTATGGCAGATCGTGTTTGGAGTGCAGCGCGCCGATGATCCGGCCGTCACGGTCGTGGAACGGCTGCGCGCGCGCTTCCCGGATGTGGACATGACATTGGTCGTGAACCCTGCGAGGCATGGCGCCAACGGCAAGGTCTCCAACCTGATCAACATGTTCGCGGCCGTTCAGCACGACATTCTGGTGATTGCCGATTCCGATGTGCATGCGGAACCGGAATGGTTGGAGCGGCTGGTGGCCGGGCTGGCGGCGCCGGGGGTCGGGCTGGTCACCACGCTCTACACCGGGCTGCCTGCCGAGGGGGCGTTGCCCGCCCGGTTGGGCGCCACGCAGATCACGCACGGGTTCCTGCCCGGTGCCGTGCTGGCACGGGCGCTGGGACGCAGTGACTGCCTGGGCGCGACGATGTGCCTGCGTCGGCAGGACCTGCTGCGCATCGGCGGCTTTCACGCGCTGGTCGATCACCTGGCCGATGACCAGGTGCTGGGCCGCCGCGTCAGTGCTCTGGGCCTGGGTGTGGCGCTCGCATCGAGCATCGTGCAGACCACGGTGCCGGAGGCGAACCTGCGCGCGCTGTTCCAGCATGAGCTCCGTTGGGCACGCACGGTCCGCACACTGGAGCCGCTGGGTTACGCTGCCTCGATCCTGCAGTACCCGTTGGCCTGGGCGCTGCTGGCGGTGCTGTTGTCGGGCGGAGCGACCTGGGCGGTCGGAATGTTCCTGCTCGCCTGGGTCCTTCGGGCCGCGGCGGCGCAGGGCGTCGATCGGGCGCTGGCTCGGCGCGTACCCCTTGCATTTACATGCCCGGTCTGGCTTCTGCCCTTCCGAGAAATCTTGTCCGTCGCCGTCATGATGGCCAGCTATGGCGGGCGCCGCGTCCTGTGGCGTGGTCATGGGCTGGAAGCGGACACGCCGGGACGGTTCCGCGTGCCGGTGCGCCATCCACTCGAGGAATCCAACGCGCGATGATGAAGACCCTGTTCCTGCATCCTCCTTCCTTCGACGGGTTCGACGGCGGCGCCGGCTCACGCTATCAGGCGAGGCGGGAGATCAGGTCGTTCTGGTTCCCGACCTGGCTTGCCCAGCCCGCCGCGCTGGTGCCCGACAGCAAGCTGATCGATGCCCCGCCTGCGCGACTCAGGCTGGACACGGTCACGGCCCACGCGCGCGACTACGAACTGTGCATCATTCACACCTCGACTCCGTCCTTTGCGTCGGATGTGCAGGTGGCCGAGGCGTTGAAGCAGGCCAATCCGTCACTCAGGATCGGCTTCGTCGGCGCCAAGGTGGCGGTGCAGCCGGCCGAGAGCCTGCAGAAGGGCGCCGCGATCGACTTCGTCGCGCGCAACGAATTCGACTTCACCATCAAGGAAATCGCCGAGGGCCGGGACTTCGCCGCGGTCGACGGCATCTCCTACCGCAACCAGGAAGGGGTGATCGTCCACAACAAGGATCGCGCGATCCTTGAGGACATGGACCAGTTGCCCTTCGTCACCGAGGTCTACAAGCGCGACCTGCGGATCGAGGACTACTTCATCGGCTACCTTCTGCATCCCTACGTCTCGCTCTACACGGGACGAGGCTGCAAGTCGCGCTGCACCTTCTGCCTGTGGCCGCAGACCGTTGGCGGGCATCGCTACCGCGTGCGCTCCCCAGGCCATGTCGCCGAGGAAATCCGCCTGGCGCGATCCTATTTCCCGCAGGTGAAGGAGTTCTTCTTCGACGACGATACCTTCACCGATAACCTGCCGCGTGCCGAGGCGATCGCCAAGGAACTCGGCAGGATGGGAGTCACCTGGTCCTGCAACGCCAAGGCGAATGTGCCGCGTGACACGCTGCGCGTGCTGCGGGACAACGGGCTGCGTCTGCTTCTGGTAGGCTACGAAAGCGGCAATCAGCAAATCCTGCACAACATCAAGAAGGGCATGCGGCTCGAGGTCGCCCGCAAGTTCACCCAGGACTGCCACGAACTCGGCATCAAGATCCACGGCACCTTCATTCTGGGGTTGCCGGGCGAAACGAAGGAAACCATCGAGGAAACCATCCGGTTCGCCACGGAAATCAACCCGCATACCATCCAGGTGTCCCTCGCGGCACCGTACCCCGGCACGTTCCTCCATCGACAGGCCGTGGAAAACGGCTGGCTGGATGAGAGCCACGCCGAACTGGTGGACGAGCATGGCGTGCAGATCGCACCGCTGCACTACCCGCATCTTTCTCACACCGAAATTTTCGACAACGTGGAGACGTTTTACAAACGCTTCTATTTCCGCGCGCCCAAGATCGCCGCGATCGTGGGCGAAATGGTTCGCAGCCCGCAGATGATGAAGCGCCGTCTGCGGGAAGGTGTCGAATTCTTCCAGTTCCTCAAGGATCGGCACAAGGCAGCGTAGCAACACCCATGGCCGGGCTCGACCCCATACGCAGCAGATAGGGCGGGATCAGAAGAGCCATGTCCGAGCGCTATGCCCTCTCCGTCTGGTTGGCTGCTGCGTCGGCCATCTGCTCTGCAACCGTGGTGAATGGATGGCCGAGTCAAGCCTGCCCGCGCGCCGCACCCCTACCGTCATGGCCGGGCTTGACCCGGCCATCCGCGCTGCAACCGTGGTGCGTGGATGGGGGGCGAGCCCGCTTATGACGGTGATAGCGGGGCACGTAGAGAATACCCCTCCGGCGACGGCTCACCCTGATGCGCGTGGGATCAAACCCGGCCACGACGGAATCTCGAGACCATTTGTCCCGCATCCGCAGTGAAGTCGATCCTCTTCTCCGCCGATGATTTCGGCCTGTCCGAGGCGGTCAACGAAGGTATCGAACGAGCATACCGCGACGGCGTACTGCAGGCGGCAAGCCTGATGGTTGCCGCCCCTGCAACAGCCGATGCCGTGGCCCGCGCGCGGCGTAATCCCGGCCTGCGCGTGGGGCTGCACCTGGTCGTGGTCGAGGGGCCGGCCGTCTCGCCGCCCGGCGCCATCCCCGGCCTTGTCGACGCTGCCGGTCAGTTCCCGCCGGACCAGCTGCGCCTTGGGATTGACTATTTCTTCCGGCCGCAGATCCGCAGCCAGCTTACGGTGGAAATCCGCGCGCAGTTCGCCGCGTTTGCCGCAACCGGACTCCCTCTCCACCATGCCGACGCGCACAAGCACATGCACCTGCATCCGACAATCGGCAGGATGATGATACGCATCGGCCGGGAGTTCGGGCTGCGGCGTATTCGGATTCCGGCCGAACCCCCATCGGTGATGGCCGGCCTCGGCGCGCCAGTCGGCCTGGGCGACCGGGCGCTCTATCGCTGGACCCGCATCCTGCGCGCCCAGGCACGCCAGGCCGGTCTGGCGGTGAATGACCATTGTTTCGGCATGGCCTGGTCAGGCCACATGACATCCGAACGGGTGTGTGCCTTGCTTCCTGCGCTGCCGCACGGCACGTCGGAAATCTATTTCCACCCCGCCGCCCGCCGCGACCCACTGCTGGACCGGCTGATGCCAGGGTATGAGCACGAGGCCGAGATGGCCGCGCTGCTGGACCCGGCCGTGAGGCAACTGGCACTGCGATCGGGTTGGCGGCCATAGCACGTGACCGTGGAGGCAGCCCGAGCGCGGTCAGAAATCGCGCTGCAGAAAGCTCAGAACCCGCTCCGTCACCTCCTTCTTCGGGAACATCGATCCCAGTACCCGTGCCCGGGTCAGGGGATCGCTGGCGAAGAAACGCTCATACAGCACCTGGCGGCCGCCGAAGGAGCTGCACGCAATGTCCCACGCCAGATGGAACAGTCGGACCCGGTCCAGCGCGGAGCATGTGTCCGTCGCCAGGTACTGCGTCATCGCCGGGGCGAGCGGCGTGGCAAAGTCGGCCTCGGTCGGCAGGATCATCAGGCTTGAGGAACCCAGTAGCTGGAGGATTTCGGCCATCCGCGGATACGCCGTCATGAACAGGTTGCGCGTTGCCTCGGCCGGCAGCGGGGCAGGGCACATGATGCCCCATTCGTCCAGCTTCGCATCCGCTTCGGCTGCGCGCATGCAGGCGCGCATCAGCTCGGTGTACATCACCAGTTCGCCGATCCGCTCCTCGGAGTGCGGGAGATGGCTGTTGCCGAGGGTCTCGGTGATCAGCAGCGCGACGCCCAGCACCAGTTCGCATTTGGCCAGGTTCTTTGCACAGCCCTGATGCGCGCTATGGATTGACGAATGGGTGACCATGGCCGTGTTGTTCAGCAGCCCGACATCGCCATGGATGAACACGCGGTCCCACGGCACCAGCACGTCGTCGAAGAAGACGATGCTGTCCATTTCCTCGAACCGGGAGCCGAGGGGGTGGTCGAAACGGGATTTGCCTTCATCGAAGCTGTCGCGGCACAGGAAACGCAGACCTGGCGTGTCGCACGGGATGGCGAAGTTCAGCGCGAAGGGGCTGTACTGCTCCCGATGCTGGCCGGCGCGTGGGGCATAGACCGCGATTTCATCCGCCAGCGGGCCAAGCGTCGCCAATACGCGCGCGCCGCGCACGGTCAGGCCGGCCGAGCTCTCCTTGATGACCTGCAGCGCGGTGCCTTCCTGCAGGTTGAACATGCCGCTCGCGTCGCGGCTGCGCTGCAGATTGATCAGCGCGTGCGTCAGAACCAGGTCGTTTTCCGCAATATAGCGGTAATAGCGCCGCATGTTCTCGGCGAACGCCGGTTCGCCACGGCCGAAATAGTCCGCGGCGCCGGCCCAGCATGCGAAGGTCACATTCATGAAGTCGGGCGACCGGCCCATCATGCCGCAGGTGGTCCGGGCCCAGGCCAGCATCATTTCGCGGCGGCGGATCAGGTCATCCTGCGTGCGCGGAATGATGAACGAAAGCCCGAGCGTATCGCCGGTATCGGGGCAGCGGAACGTCATCTTGTCGCGCTGCGCCGGGTCGCATTGCAGGTCGTACAGCGAAGCGATGGCATGGGCGCCGCGCGCCAGGCCAGGGTGGGCGGTCACATCGGTGACTCGTTCGCCGCGCAGCCAGACCTCGGCAGGTCGGTCGCGTAGACCTGCGAGGTACTGGGCCCCTGTCCGTGCTGGCATCGCACCCTCCCACCATCTTATGCGGGCGGACTTTCGGGTGCCGGCTGATGCCGGTCAAGGTGAGGCGTCTGGCCGCCGCTACCAGGGATTGGCCGTCTCGGCCGTCACCGTCTGGGCGGCAATCATCAACATGGCCGGGATCTCGGCGAGCGGCCTGTTGTCCACCAGGGCCACGGCCGTCGTGATCAGGCCCCGTGCCATCCGGCGCTGCTTCGCATCCGATGCTGCCTGGCACCACATGCCCATGAGCACGAACCGCTCGGCCCACTGCATCCGGTGTTCCTCCAGGACATCGTCCAGGATCGTGCTGATCAGCTTGTCCGTGTTCCCCCGTGCCGCCCCCTTCATGGCGGCATGGACCTTTGGCCCATCCTCGAACCATGTGGTCAGCACATCAGAGCCAAGCAGGCTGTCCCTGGCCTCGCCCAGGCTTCGCTCTACCGCGGACTCGCTGCGGTCGGCTTCCGGCAATGCTTCGAACAGGCGCCGGGCTTCCGCGGGAATGTCAAGGCGGCGCGCCTTCCAGTCACTGCCGTTCAGACCCTCGGCGATCTGCAGGAACATCTCCGGCGGAACGCTGTCCTTCTCAACGGACGAGCCGATCGCATGCTGCACCATCATGTCAATATAGTCGCGGGACACCTTGATGCTTGGCACCTCTTCCTGCGTGCCGCGCAGCATCTTGTTAAGCCTGCCGCGGGACAGGTCCTCCTCCTGCCACGCATCGACGATACCGTCGCCATGGCGCAGCAGCAGGGCCCGGAAGCAGCCCTTCGAGGTACCGCGGCTGACGATCAGGAGACTCTGGGCCCCAGAACCGTCGATCATCGTGGCATGATACTCGGTGTCGGGCAGCGGCTTCGGCCAGGCGCCGATTTCGATGCCCGCGAGACGTGCCTTGCGGATCAGCTCGTCAACCGGCTCTCTCTCGGCTTCCGGTAGCCAGCCCCGGATTGCGATCAGGCGCCGCAGTGTCGCCGACGACATGGCGCGGCGCGGCAACGCGTTGGTCAGCGCCGCGACCACACTCTTCCGTACCTCCGGTGAGCGGTCGAGCAGCAGGATCGCGGCAGCGTCGCGCATCATCTCCTGCTCAGCGGAGGCCAGAATGTCGGCCAGGACGCTGCGCGCCTCCGCCGGCATGATCGCATCCATGCGGTTCAGGGTCTCGACGACCTCGAACGGCGTGTCCAACTGGCTCGCCAGCTCGCTCAGCATCTCGCGGGTTGCTTCTTGCAGGTCACCCGACGCGATCAGCTCATCATCGCGCAGGCCGGCATCGCTCAGGGCCTTCTGCATGTCCTCGGAAACCGGGACCCGCGCTTCGGACAGGGCATGGCCCATGGCCATGAACAGCGCCGGGTCGCCGCCCTCATTGGCAAACGCAAGCAGCCTGTGCTGGAAGTCCTCCAGCATGTCATCCGCCCAGTCCCAGCCGCGGTCCTGCCGGTAACGGACATACTCCAGCTCGAGTGACAGCATGACACCGTAGGCCGAAACCAGCGGGTCCGCGACGCCGTGCTCCTTGGCGGCGGCGATCAGGGCTTCCGTGATGACGGGCAGCACCTGCGGCGTATCCTGCAGCCATTGGCGATCCTCGGTGCTGAGTGGCTGGTTGTCGTTGCGGGCCAGGCGCTTGGCAATCGCCTTGACGCGCGCCCGGTCGGTGCCGGTTGCCGGCGGCGGCTCGGCCGGGTTGAGGTCGAGCAGCGGATCGTCGGCATCATCCTCGTCGAGATCATCGTCCCCAAGCAGCGCGCCCACGTCCGCGTCGCTCATCTCATCGAGCCAGAATTCATCGATCTCGTCGAGGGCGTCTTCCCAGACCTTGCGGCTGCCCCGCCGATTGGTTACCCGCGGCTTCTGCAGTTCCTGGAGGTCGAAGCTCCAACTTCCCTCGATCGCGGCCGCGAACTCCTTGTGGTCAAAACTGACGCGGAACATGGTCCAGGTACGCAGCGCCGACAGGCGCATGGTGCAGTCGGACCCGCGCACCGAAAACGTCTGCTCCTGCAGCACAAGGCTCTCACCCATGCGCTGCCGTTCCGCCGCGAGTTTTTCCTTGTACGCCGCCTCGGCATCAGGATCGAAGAAGTGCTCCGACAGGAAAGACTCGGCGGTTTCTATCAGCGCGGTGTCGATGTCATCCGGAGCTGATGGTTGGCGCGCGGGAAGCTTCGGCATGATTGGTCCCCTGTTCGGCCCCATATTCGGCCCCATGTGCGGCCAACCCGGCCAGTTCGGCCCTGAGTGCCGCGAGCCCATGACCGGATGCACTGCTGGTCGCGACAACGCAAGGGTAGGCGGCCGGATGGGTGCGGGCCAGTTGCTCAACGTCACGCAGCTTACGCTCGAACGCGGCCGGCTTCACCCCGTCGGTCTTGGTCAGGACGATTTGAAAGGTCACGGCCGCGCGATCCAGCAATTCCATCACCTCGCGGTCGGCCTGCTTCAGCTCGATCCGGGAATCGAGCAGCAGCACGACCCGCCGCAGCGATGGTCGGCCGCGAAGATAATCGAACATCAGCCCCTGCCAGTCGGCCTTGATGTCCCTCGATGCACGGGCGTAGCCATAGCCAGGCATATCAACCAGCGTGAGGCGTCCGCCCAGGTCAAAGAAGTTCAACTGGCGCGTGCGGCCGGGCTCAGCCGAGACCCGGGCCAAAGCCTTGCGGCCGGTCAGCGCATTCAGCAGCGACGACTTGCC
>DASQVN010000746.1:0-15858 GCA_035640755.1 Rhodopila sp. | reverse complement strand
CATGGCGATGGCGACGGGGTTGACGGCCTGGCGCGTGGCCGGGCCAGTGATCGCGTCGGCGTAGGCCGCCGACACGGGCAGCAGGAGCGCCGCAAGGATCGCTGCGGCGGCTGGGAGCGGCGGTTGCAACGTGTGGCGCTGGAGGGAACAGGCGGCGGTCATCGCACGTCCTCCGCCAGGCGCTCGCTCAGCGCGTCGAATCGGGAGTTGGCCCGCACGACATAGAGCGCGGTCAGCAGGAAGCCGAGCGCGATGATGCCGACGCCCGCCAGCAGGCCCCAGGTCATCACCGTGTCCTGGGCGAGAGGGGTGCCGAGTGCCTGCGGCCAGAAGGCGACGGTCAGGATGTAGGCGAAATAGGTCCCGGCCATCATGGCCGACAGCGACAGGCCGAGGCGCAGCCGCTCGACCGAGAGCTGCCGGTAGGTCGGATGCGCCTTGATGTGCTCGATCCTGGACATGGCTCCCTCGTTCGCTGGGGATCTGGTCACTGCGAGCGGGTCAGGCGGCGATGCCGGTGGCCACGGCGGTCTCGGCCATTACCGCCTCCGGGCTGCGGTGGCGCTCAGCCATGGCGCGCTCCTCTTCGGTCAGGAGCTGCGCCTGCATGTAGGCGCCGAGGTGGCGTGCCCGGCGGATCACGGCGGTGCCGTACGGTTGGCGTTCGCGCTCGAAGGCGGCGAGTGCCGTGGGCACGTCATCGGGATTCGCCTCCAGGGCGGTTGCGAGGGCGGCAGCGTCGGCAGCGGCCTTGGTAACGCCCATGCCGACGTGTGGCCGGGCGACGAAGGCGGCGTCCCCGAGGATCGCGACCCGGCGGGCCTGGCCGAGCGCCATGCTCGGCGTCTCGAGGTCGAGGATCGCCTGGATGAACGGCTGCTGCGTCCGCCCAACCACCTCGGCGAACTGCGGGGCGAGCAGCCGCTCGGCGTCGGCGCGCATCCGCTCCATCACCGCCGGGCGGATGCGGTTGGGAGGGATGGAAAGCTCGTGCTGCACGCCCTCGAGGTCGGTCAGCAATTCGCGGAGCTCGCCGCCAGCCGCCGCCGGTCGGTACCATACGAAGTTGAACCGGCGCCGTCCCGGTGCGACCGCATCGTCCGCGCCGGCGACGGGGTAGCCCAGCATCTGCTCACCGGAGGGCAAACTGAAGGCGAACCAATCACACAATGTGCGGCGTGTCTCGTCCGACAGCTCGGCCTCGTCCACCAGCCCGCGCCATGCGACGTAACCGACGTACTGCGGCTGAACTTCCGGGAGAAATTGCCGGCGCACCGTGGAGAACAGGCCGTCCGCCCCCACCAGCAGATCGCCCTCGGCGCGCGTGCCGTCGGCGAAGTGAGCCACGACGCCGCGCTCGCCCTCCTCGACGTGCTCCAGGCTCTTGCCGTGATGATAGCGCTCGCTGGGCAGGGCGCCGCGGAGCAGGGCATAGAGCCGACCCCAGCTGGTCAGCACCTGGTCGAGCCGCAGCTCCCCGGCGATGCGCCCCGTTCGGTCGAAGACGCGCCGGCCCGGCACGGCGACGCCCAGCGCCGCGGGCTCCGCCGCGATCCCGGCGTGCCGGAGCACATCGAACAGCTCCTCGTGGGTGACGATGCCGGCGCCTCGGCCCGCGAGTTCGTCGCCGATTCGCTCGAAGACGTCCACCCGCCACCCGGCGCGGCGCAGCAGCAGCGCCGCAAACAGCCCGCCCATCGAGCCGCCGATGACCACCGCTCGACGTCCGTCCCCTTCACCTTGGTCCGCCATGGGTCTCCCCCAACTCCGCAAGCAGCCACGCTTCGTTGGAGACCAACCTAGTTTCAGGTCACCAATGTGCTAGTAGTAACCTCTAAGTAACCTAAGGCTTTGTAGGGAGGGACCCGGTGGAGTCCGATGCGAACCATCAGATCCTCGACGAACGGTATCCAGCCCGGCGCATTCTCAACCTGATCGCCGACAAATGGACTCCCATCGTGATGTACTGCCTCGCCGGCAGCACTCGCCGGTTTGGGGAAATGCAGCGGCGAATTCCCGGTCTGTCCAAGAAGATGCTAATTCAGGTGCTGCGCAATTTGGAGCGTGATGGCTTGGTCCATCGAGAGGTCTTCCAGGTTGTTCCCCCGAAGACGGAGTACACTCTGACTGACCTCGGCCGCCGATTGCACGAGCCCATTTCGCTGCTCTGCCATTGGGCGGTAGATCACGTCAGCGTGCTTGAGGAAGTGGAGCGCAACCGCCGCGCGAGCACGTCAAATTCACCCGAAACCGCGCAATGACCTGCGCCGTCCAACCATGGAGGAGATCGGCTCCCGTTCCGCCCTGTTCGTTGGTGACGGCATCGGGGGCATTCGGCCGGCGTCCATGTGGCTACACCAGCGCACACAGTGTCACCCCCGTCGATAGTCAGTCGATAGTCATGGGCAGTCAGTTTGCTGGAAGCCGGGTGGCACGGGGAGATATTCGGCCGACCTAGCACACCCGTGTTCCGGGAATCGTCCCGGTGATAGGCACGACATGGCTGTGCTCGGGTCACGCAACAAATGCGCCGGCCGAGCCTGCGCACGATTGCTGGTCGCGACACGATGCTGCCGGCGTTCAGCCATTTGTGCCGCCATGGCTCTCTGCAGCTTATCGAGGGCACGCACCTCAAGCTGCCGCACGCGTTCGCGGGAGATGCCGTAGTGTCGCGAAAGCTGTTCCAGTGAGGCCGGGTTTTCCCGCAGCCGCCGCTCGGTCAGGATGTGATGCTCGCGAGCGTTCAGGGTCTTCATGGCATTGGGCAGCAGCGCTTTCCGATCGTTCAGTTCCTCGCGGTCGGCCAGGGCATTCTCCTGGGTCTCACTGTCGTCCGCCAGCCAGTCGATCCACTCGCCGTCGGTGTCAGCGCGCATCGGGGTGTTCAGACTTTGGTCGGATGCCGCCAGCCGGCGATTCATGCTGATGACATCCCGCTCCGGCACGCCAAGCGTCCTGGCAATCTTCGCCACCTGATCGGGCTTCAGGTCACCGTCCTCGATCGCCTGCATCTGGCTCTTCAGTCGGCGCAGACTGAAGAACAGCTTTTTCTGCGCATTGGTGGTGCCCATCTTCACCAATGACCAGGAGTGCAGGATGTACTCGTGGATCGCGGCCCGGATCCACCACATTGCGTATGTGGCAAGGCGGAAACCACGATCCGGATCGAACCGCTCCACCGCCTGCATCAGGCCAATACTGCCTTCGCTGATCAGTTCGTTCATCGGCATGCCGTAGCCGCGGTAGCCCATCGCGATCTTCGCCACGAGACGCAGATGTGACGTCACGAGCGCGTGCGCCACATCCGTGTCGCGCTCCTCCCGCCAGCGACGGGCCAGGTTCAGCTCCTCGTCCCGGGAGAGTATCCGGAAGCCGCGGATCTCCTGCAGATATCGGGACAGGTTGCGATCGGAAGCAACGTGGGCAGCCGCGGAGGTCATGATGTACGCCTTCCCCTGGATTGTCTGCGACGCTAAGCAGCGGTGCGTGCCAAGTCCTTGGAAACGCAGTGAATAAACCTGAAAAAATCGGGCACGCGTGCTGATCGGCGCGTTGTGCGCGGGCTGGCCTGAAAAACTCTGAATTTTTCTGGCGCGCGGACTATAGTGGCGGGCGATGCATCCTGCCTTCGAATCATCGGCGAGCGTCGCATTCGGCCGTTTCGAGGTCTGGCCGCATCGCCGCGAGCTTCGGGCCGACGGTCAGCCGATCCACCTCGGCGGGCGTGCTTTCGACGTGCTCATGGCGCTGATCGAAGCGCGCGGAGCCATTGTCGGCAAAGATGAGCTGATGGCGCGCGTCTGGCCTGATCGAGTCATCGAGGAAAATAACCTGCAGGCGCAGATATCAGCCTTGCGCACTGCGTTCGGACCCGACCGCGACCTGATTCGCACGGTTTCTGGGCGCGGCTATCAGTTCACCGGCAAGGTCAGCCCGCAGCCAGTGAACGTAGATAGGCACGCCAGCAGCACGCAAGCACGAACGGCTCCCGACGCGGCGGTGACGCCGAACAACCTGCCCGAACCGGTATCCGAGCTGATCGGCCGCGATGACGAGCTGCATGAGATTCTGAGCCTCGCCATGGCTCATCGCCTCGTCACCCTGACCGGGGCCGGCGGCATCGGCAAGACCTGCCTTGCGCTCGCAATCGCGCGCCGACTGCTGCCGCAATTTCCCGATGGAGTCTGGGTCGCCGAACTGGCACCGCTCTCCGATCCCGGTCTGGTGCCCGTCGCCGTCGCCTCAGCCGCCAGGCTTGAGCTTGGGGCCGGCATGGCCTCCCCCGAGCGCGTGGCCAGCGCGCTGGGCGGGAAGCGGCTGCTGGTTATGCTCGACAACTGCGAGCATGTGATCGATGCCGCGGCCCTGGTGGCCGAAGCGTTGCTGCGCGCCAACCCGGCCGCGCATGTCATCGCCACAAGCCGCGAGCCGCTCAAGGCCGAGGGCGAATGGGTCTATCCGGTACCGCCGTTGGCCGTGCCGGCCGATGCCGACGAAGCTGAGCGGGACCCTCTGCAATACGGCGCCATCCGGCTGTTCCTTGAGCGGGCCCGAGCGGCAGAGCCGCACTTCATGCCCGACCGCAGCCTGATGGCGACGACCGCCGCGATCTGTCGGCAGCTCGATGGCATCCCATTGGCCATCGAGCTGGCCGCCGCACGCGCCGCCGCGCTTGGGATCGAAGCGCTGGCTGCCCGCCTGCACAACCGCTTCCAGCTACTGACCGGTGGACGGCGAACGGCATTGCCGCGCCACCAGACCCTCCGCGCCACACTCGACTGGAGCTACGAACTGCTGAGCGGGCACGAACGCGTTATCCTGCGCCGCCTGGCAGTCTTTGCCGGCGCCTTCAGCCTGGAAGCGGCCAGTGCGGTCGTCATGGGCCCGGAGACAGCGCCACTGAACGTCGTGGAGGATCTTCCCAGCCTGGTGGCGAAATCGCTCGTGGTAGCCGAGGTCGAAGGTCCCGTGGTGCGGTACCGGCTGCTCGACACCATGCGGGCCTACACACTGGAGAAGCTCTCGGAAAGCGGCGAGTTGCATGCGGTCTTGCGCTATCATGCCGAGTATTATCGGGACCTGTTCGAACGGGCCGAAGCCGAGTGGGAAGTGCGGCCCACGGCCGAATGGCTGAACGAATACGGCCGCCAGATCGACAATCTCCGCGCAGCACTCGACTGGGCGTTCGCGCCGGATGGCAGTGCCGCGATCGGCGTGGCGCTCACCGCCGCCGCGGCACCCTTATGGATGCACTTGTCCTTGCTGAAGGAGTGTCGCGACCGCGTTGAACAGGCGCTCGCCGCTCTCGGAAGTGATGCGAAAGGGGACCCGCGCCGCGAGATGAAGCTGCAGGCCGCGCTGGCCGCCTCATTGATGTATACCCGAGGCGCCGTGCCGACGATCGGCGTGGCCTGGGCAAGGGCTCTCGAGATCGCCGAGGCTTCTGACGATACCGAATATCAGCTCCGATCGCTCTGGGGGCTATGGTCGTTCCACATCAGCGGCGGCCGGGAGCGTACGGCGCTGGCGCTGGCGGAGAGATTCCATACCCTCGCGGAGAGCCGGTCCGATCTCAACGACCGATTGGTCGGCGAGCGGATGATCGGCTTTTCGCAACATTACGTGGGCGACCAGCGCAGCGCTCAGCATCATATCGAGCGCATGCTGCTTCACTACGTCCCACCCGTCGGGAAGTCGCACATCATTCGCTTCCAGACGGATCAGCGCGTGACGGCGCGCGCCTTTCTCGGGCGGATCCTTTGGCTGCGAGGGTTTCCTGAACAGGCGATGCGCGCCACCGCAAGCGGCGTCGAGGAAGCCCGTGCCACGAACCACGCCATCTCATTGTGCTATGCCCTTGCCGTAAGCGCGTGCCCGATCGCGCTGCTGGCAGGCGACCTGGAAGCAGGTGAACATTACGTGCGGATGCTGCTGGAGCATTCCACGCGGCATGTGCTGACGCTTTGGCACGCCTGGGGCGTGAGCCACCAGGGAGTCCTTGCGATCAGGCGCGGCGATCTCGACACCGGGTTGCGCAAGCTCCGCTCTGGGTTCGCGGAACTGGGCGACGCCAACTCCGCGCTCCGGCTGCTTACATTCCTCGGCGAGATGGCAGACGCCCTGGGCCGTGCCGGGCAGATTGCCGACAGCCTCACCGTGGCTGACGAAGCAATTGCCCGATCTGAGCACACCGAGGAACGCTGGCTCCTCGCGGAGTTGCTGCGCGTCAAGGGCGAGTTGCTCTTGCTGCAGAATGCCCCCGATAGCGCGTTGCTGGCTGAGGGTCAGTTCCGGCACGCGCTCGACTGGGCACGCCGGCAGGGCGCACTTGCGTGGGAACTGCGTGCCGCGATGAGTCTCGCCCGATTGCTGGGTGCTCAGGACCGCGTGCACGAGGCCCGAGCTTTGCTTGCGCCAATATACGATCAGTTCACGGAAGGCTTCGGCACAGCCGACCTCACGGCAGCCCGAACGCTGCTGGACACTCTCCGGTAATGCGGGATTCGATGCGCAACTAAATTCGTCACTTGGTAATAACTTATTCCATCGTTGTTTCAGGCTCGCTCGACGTCCAGCCACGGGTATTGTCCGTTGTCCGCCGCACCCGGAGAGGCTGCCGGGCCCATCACACCCCGCATGTGACGCATGGCTGGATTGACGCCTGGGCCGAGCTGCAATTATCTTCCTCATAACCATAAGGGCGCCACAACCATAAGGGCGCCTTGCGCGATCAAGGGAGGGAGTTGCCAACAGTGGAAGAAGCTGCGCGTTTCCTGCAGCTCGGCGTGAACGGTGCAGCTTCGGGTTGTATCTACGGACTTATCGCGCTTGGCTTCGTGCTGATCTACAAGGCTACCGAACTGGTGAATTTCGCCCAGGGCGACATCATGATGCTGGGTGGCTTTGCCGCCTTCAGCATGATCGCGCTGTTCGGCCTGCCGTACTGGCTGGGCGCCTTGCTGGCGATCGTCATCACGGCCGCGTTTGGCTACCTGCTTGATGCATTCATCATACGGCGGGTCATCGGGCAGCCGCAGTTCGCCGTCGTGATGTTGACCCTGGGCCTCGGCTTCATTTTCCGTGCCGGCGCCGGGATCACGTGGGGGTATGATTCGGTTGCGTTCAATACCCCCTTTACGAACAGGACGGTAAACATCGGCGGCCTTGTCCTCTGCGCTGACAACCTTTCAGTCATCGTTGGCACCGTACTGCTCTGCGTCGTGCTGTACCTGTTCTTCAGCAAGACCCGGCTCGGCGTGGCGATGCAGGCGGCGTCGCAGAACCAGTTGGCCGCATACTATATGGGCATCCCGGTGCGCCGGATCTTTTCGCTGATCTGGGCAATCAGCGCAGGCGTGGCGGCCCTTGCAGGCATTCTGCTGTCGCCGGTCTCGATGATCGACGTGAACATGGGCTCGCTGGGCATCAAGGCGTTCGCCGCGGCGGTGATCGGCGGCTTTGGCAGCATCCCGGGTTGCCTTGTCGGTGGCGTCCTGGTCGGCATCGTCGAGCAGTTCGCCGGCTACAAGCTGCCTGCCGGATTCCAGGAAGTGACGGCGAATGTCGTGCTGCTGCTGATGCTGCTGGTGCGTCCGCAGGGCCTGTTCGCCGAACGGATGGGGAAGCGCGTCTGATGCGTCCCTTGTTCCGCACCGACTATCGGCAGGACATCGCCCTGTTCCGGTCTAACCGCGACAGGCTTTGGTATGGGTTGCTCGCCGTCCTGCTGTTGCTTGCGCCAGGCTTCCTGAGTGAGTTCTACGTTGGTGAGCTGGGCGGCCTGTTCATCTTTGCGATTGCCGGCGTCGGCCTGATGCTGCTGGTGGGCTATACCGGCCTGATCAGCCTGGGCCACGCTGCCTTCCTGGGCATCGGCGCCTACGTCAACGCGGTGCTTCTGAACCGCGGCGTCCCATTCGTGGTAACATTGCCGGCCGCCGGCTTGTTGACTGCACTATGCGGCGCGGCCATCGGCCGCCCGACGTTGCGCATGAGCGGGCTTTATCTTGCCATCGCTACCCTCGCCTTCGGCAGTATCGTGGGCACCGTGTTCCAGAAATGGGAGTCGGTTACTGGCGGGTTCGATGGCTTTGCCGTGCCGACGCCGTACGTGTTCGGCATGCCGCTCGATAGTGCCACCGGCATCTACTACGCGTCGTTGGCGGTACTGGCATTCGTAATGTGGGTGTCCGCCAATCTGCTGCGTGCGCCGGTGGGCCGCGCGATGGTGGCAATCCGCGACTCGGAGATATCCGCCCAGAGCATGGGTATCAACCTCGCGCGGTACAAGACCTTGGCCTTTGCCATCAGCGCCGGCATGACAGGCCTGGCTGGTGCGCTGTTTGCGCACTATGTCCGTTATCTCGCTCCCGATGCCTTCGATGTCCTGCTGTCGGTGCAGTTCATCACCATCGTCTTTGTCGGCGGCTTGGGTTCGCTGCGCGGCGCGATCCTGGGCGCCGCGTTCGTCCGGCTGCTGCCCCAGGGCATCGCCATGGTCCGCGACGACCTGCCCTTCGGCATCGGGCGCCTGCCGGGCCTGGAGCCCTCGCTGTTCGGCCTCGTACTCGTGCTGGTCATTCTGTTCCAGCCCGACGGCCTGAACGGGATGTGGCTGAAAACCAAGGGCTGGCTCCAGCAATTTCCGTTCAAGCGCCAGGCCAGCTACCGCCGGCAGAAATCCTATGCCAGATCGGAGCGGCTGCGATGATCCTGTTCCAGGCCGAGGATATCTCGGTCCGCTTCGGCGGGATCAGGGCCGTCGATTCGGTCAGCTTCGATGTGCGCCAGGGCGAGGTGTTCTCCATCATCGGCCCGAACGGCGCCGGCAAGACGACGATCTTCAACCTGATCAGCCGTATCTACAACGCGACGTCCGGCCGCTTGATTTTCGAAGACAAGGAGTTCACGCATACCCAACCGCACCGCATCGCCGGCATGGGAATCGCACGTACGTTCCAGAACATCGAGCTGTTCCCGAACGCCACCCTGCTGCAGAACCTGCTGATCGGCCGCCATAGCCACTCTACCGTCGGCTTCCTGCCCCAGATGGCCTTCCTGCCCTCGGTCAAGCGCGCCGAACTGCAGCATCGTGAGAAGGTCGAGGACGTGATCGCCTTCCTGAGCCTGCAGCGCTATCGGGACTCGCTGATCGCCAACCTGCCGTACGGCGTGCGCAAGGTCGTGGAGCTGGGCCGAGCGCTGTGCACCGAGCCGAAGCTGCTGCTGCTGGATGAGCCGTCGTCCGGCCTGAACCTCGAAGAAACGGAAGGGATGGGCTTCTGGATCGAGGACATCAAGAAGGACCTCGGCATGACGGTCATCATGGTTGAGCATGACATGTCGCTGGTCAATCAGGTCTCCGACCGTGTCATGGCACTGAACTACGGCAAGGTGCTGGCCATGGGTTCCCCGGCCGAGGTGCAATCGCATCCCGAGGTGATCAAGGCCTATCTTGGCGGCGAATTGGAGACTGCGGCATGACCGAGCCATTGCTGCGTGTCGATTCAATCGAAACCTTCTACGGCCCGATCCAGGCAATTCGTGGCATCTCGCTGGACCTCGACCCGGGGCAGATCGTCACGGTGCTCGGTGCCAACGGAGCCGGCAAGACCACTGTGCTGCGCACGATTTCCGGTGTGCTGGACCCCGAACGTGGGAGGGTGATGTTCGAGGGGCGTGACATTGCCCGCATGCCTCCGGACCAAGTCGTGCGGCTGGGCATCTGCCACGTACCGGAGGGCCGCGAGACCTTTCCGTTCCTGACGGTCAAGGAAAATCTCATGATGGGCGCCTATACGCGCCGTGACACAGCAGGCATCGCTGCCGACCTGGCGCTGTGCTTCGAGTACTTTCCACGCCTCGCGGAACGGCAACACCAGCGCGCCGGGCTGCTTTCCGGTGGCGAGCAGCAGATGCTGGCGATCAGCCGAGCCTTGATGGGGCGGCCGAAGGTACTGCTGCTGGATGAGCCATCACTGGGCCTGTCGCCGATCCTGGTGCAGCAGATTTTCGGCATCATACGCCGCATCAACCAGGAGCAGAATGTCGCGATCCTGCTGGTGGAGCAGAATGCGCACCTGGCACTGCGCACCGCCGATTATGGCTATGTACTGGAGGTCGGACGCATCGTTGCGGCCGACTCATGCCAGGTACTGCTGCAGCGCGCCGATATCCAGGAATTCTACCTTGGCCAGAAGGAAGTCGGCACGCGCGGCAAGCGGCGATGGAAGAAAAAGCGGCTGTGGAATTGAACATGACCCAGACGTCCGACTTGCCTGCCAGCCTGCCGGCCCTGGTCGCGCAACGCGCCGCCACAGATCCGGCCAAGGCGATCCTGCGCCGCAAGGCGCGCGGCATATGGCAGACCGCTACCTGGAGCCAACTGGCGGAACAGGTGCAACGGATCGGCGCAGGACTGCACGCGCTTGGCCTGGGGCGGGACGACGCCGCTATGATTCTCGCAGATACACGGCCTGAAACCGCCTATGCCGATATTGCGGTGCAAAGCTGTGGCGCCGCCAGCGTGATCACCCATAGCGACATCGAGGCGACGCGGGTCGAGCAGATCCTGCGTGCCACCGGCAGCCGAATCGCTTTCGTGGAGAATGAGGAGCAACTCGACAAGATCTTGAGTGTACGCCAGCGTTGCCCGACGCTGACTCGCATCATCATCTTCGATATGAAAGGACTTCGAGAGCTCAACGATCCACACTGCGTCAGCCTCGTCCAGTTTGCCAGCGAACATCACGGCTATGACTGGGCCGAGGCAGCGCGCAGCGTGTCCGGCGACTGTCGAGCGCTCGTCCTGTTCGCGAAAGACGACCCGGCGTCCGCCGGACAGGTGTTGCTGCAACGCGATGTGATGGGGATGATTGCCGAGGTCCGCAGCCGCCTTGTGCTGACGCCGCAGGATGAACGGCTGGCGCTGCTCAGCATGGCCGATCCGGTTGAACGAATCTGGGGCTTGTATGCCGCGTTCGATAGCGGTTGCATCTCAAACTATCTGGAAGGCCCGGACACCGCGATCGAAAACCTGCAGGAACTCCAGCCCACGGTGTTGGGGGCAGACGCCGAGGTCTGGGCCCATCTTCATGCCCGCACGGTGCAGGCCGCCGAAGGCGCCACGACCGTGCAGCGGCTTCTGTATGACTGGGCGACCGGATCCGTGCGCCGTGGCGGGTGGGGCAGCTGGGCCGCGGATCGTCTTGTACTGAGCGCGGTTCGCAATGAACTCGGGCTGCGGCGGGTTCGGCTTGCCTATACGGGCGGGAGAGCCGTCAGCCCACCGGCTCTCGACTGGGCGCGCTGCCTCGGGATCCACGTCCGGCGCATCGAGGGGTCGGACGCAGTGGAAGATCAGTGCGGCGAACCCGGCGACCCGGTCATGCAAAGAGCGCACGCGTGAATAACTGACGTCCAGGAAAGGAGTAAACCATGCGTCCCGTCGGCCTGATAGCCGCGCTGTTATCGTCTGCCATCGCCCTGGTCCCGGCGTTGGCTCCTGCCGCCCAGCGGGGCGTGACCGACAACGAAATCGTTATCGGAACGTATACCGATCTGTCAGGCGTCACGGCGATGTGGGGTGTCAACAATTCCAACTCCTGGCGGATGGTGTTCGACCAGGTGAACGCAGCCGGCGGCATCAACGGCCGGAAGGTCAAGTACATCGTCGAGGACAACCAGTATCAGGTGCCGCGTTCCGTACAGGCGGCAAACAAGCTGATCAACCGTGACGGGGTGTTCATCATGGTCGCCAACGGCGGCACGCCGATGAACAACGCGGTGATGCCGGACCAACTGACCAAGGGTGTGGCAAACGTCTTCCCGCTCACCTCCGCCCGGTCGATGTATGAGCCGCTGCATCACCTGAAGTTCGGTCTGGGCTCGTCGTACTACGACCAGATCAGGGCGGGCGTGAAGTATTTTACCCAAGCCAAGGGGAAGAAGCAGGTCTGCATGATGCGCCAGGATACCGACTTCGGCCGTGATGTCGGCGACGGCGTCAAGGACCAGTTGAAAGCCGAGAACATGGCGCTGGCCGGCGAGACGCTGCACAAGCCGACCGACACCGATTTCAGCGCGGCTGTGGCTCGCCTGCGCGACCAGAACTGCGATCTGGTCATTGTCGGCGGCATCGTCCGTGACACCGTGCAGATCATCTCCGCCATTCGCAAGACCGGGTGGCGTGTCGATCTGCTTGGCCAGGCCGCCAGCTACGACGAAGCGGTGGCCCAGGTACCGGGTGGCACGACCGACGGGTTCTACTCCATGACGCCGATGCTGTTCGTGACCGAAGATGCGTCGAATCCAAAGGTCAAGGACTTCGTGCAGCAATATGAGAAGCTCTACGGCAAGCCGCCGAACTTTGCCGCCCAGATCGGCTATACCGGCGCGCAGATCGTTGTGCAGGCGCTGCAGAACGCCGGGAAGGACCTGACGGAAGACAGTTTCGTGACCGGCATGGAAGCGATCAAGGACTATCACGACATCTTCGGCTCACCAACCATCAGCTTCAGCCCGACCAAGCATCAGGGCTCGAATGAGTCGTTCCTGTGTGTCGTCAGGAACGGTCGTTGGGAATCGGCGGACCCCAAACCGATGGGGTACTGACCCGCAGGCGGCGAACGCCCCGGCCGCCTTGCGGAAGGCCGGGGCGGACAGCTTCAATAGTTCAGCGGCTCCGACTCGACCGGCACCCATCTTCCGTTGCGCACAACCGACAGAAAGGCGGATGTGGCACCGTGATGCTGGTCTGGCCCGAAACTCAACGTGCTGCCGAAAATGTCCCTGTAGTCCTTTATGCTTTCCATTCCCTTGATGAAGCTGTCCACATTCAGGTCCGACCCGGCGTTCTGCAGCGCCAGCAGGACGATGTGCGCCGCGGTGTAGCCGGTCTGGCCGAGGAAATTGGCTTCGATGCCGTAGCGCGCCTTGAAACCCTTCATGAATTCCTGGACGGCCGGCCGCGGATCATCGGGATATGCATAGAGTGACGGCGACATGGAGTAGAAGCCCTCGCTCGCTCCGCCGGGCACGGATGCCACCGCCGTGTCATAGGATGCAACCTGGCCGACCATGTTCGGCTTCCACCCCATCTTCGCGGCCTGGGACAGGATGTCGTTGGTGTCCCGCACAATCGTTCCCATGGCGATCGTATCACAGCCGGCATCACGCAGCTTGATGAGGACGGCACTGAAATCGGTGTCCGTCGGCTTGGTCGCCGCGGTTGCGACGATCTGCATCTTCAAGGCTTCGGTCTCCGCCTTCACACCTTCCAGCACATCGCGGCCGAAATCGGTGTCCTGGTACAGGACGCAGATCTTTTTGCTGTTCTTCTTCTCGACAAAGTATTTCATGCCGGCGCGCATCTGGTCGTAGTAGGAGGCGAACTGGCCGAATTTCAGCCGGTTGTATGGCTCATACATCGAACGCGCGGCCGTCAGCGGAAGCACATTCGGAACGCCCTTGGCGAACTGCGCAGGCATGTTCGCATTGTTCATCGGCGTGCCGCCGTTCGCGATCGTGATGAAAACATGATCAAGGTTCAACAGCTTGTTCATCGCCTGCACGGCGCGCGGCACGGTGTACTGGCTATCTTCGACAAGGTAACGAATCCTGCGGCCATTGATGCCGCCCTTGGCGTTCGCTTCGTCGAACACCATCCGGATGGCGTCGGAATTGTTGACGCCCTGCACCGCCGTGACGCCAGACAGATCGGTGATCGTGCCGATGACGATCTCCGAGGCGGTGACACCTTGTGTCGGGCTCGCAGCCGTACCCTGTGACGATACGCCCGCGACACCAAAGGCCAGCATCAAGGCAATTCCAACCTTCGCGACCCTTCCGCTGCAATAAAAGCCCACCGTCGCCTCCCCAGGTGATTGAGAATTGTGTCAACTATGATTTTATCGGTGACCTCATACCACCACGCACGGTACGTAGAAAGCCAGACCGAGGGAAAGCCAGACCGAGGAACCGCTCGATGCTGCAACTCAGGCCCAACTGCGAGTACTGCGACAAGGATCTGCCGCCGGATGCGCCGGATGCCCGGATCTGCTCGTACGAGTGTACCTTCTGCGCGGCCTGTGTGGGCAACGTGCTCCGCAATGTGTGTCCCAACTGCGGCGGCGGGTTTGCCCCGCGCCCGATACGGCCGAACGCGGAGCACAGGCCCGGTGTCTCGCGGGTGAGGCAGCCGCCATCAACGGAACGCGTTCACCTGAAATGGCCGCGCGAAACGCTTGCGCAATTCACCGATCAGGTCGCGCACCTCGATCCGGCCGAACGGTGAACCGGTGGCGATGCGCCGCCGCCCGCGCCTGCGGTCCTTTGGCTGCCGCGTCCAGATAGCCAGTTTCGGCCCCCAACGCCGATTGGGGTGATGCCTTGGGATTTTCGTGGGACAACATCTGGCCATGGCTGCGCAGCCATATCTTTCGGGTATGGACTGCCGCCTTCGTGCTTGCCGGCTATGGATATGCCTGGATCTACAGGCCCGAGGTGCTCACCTGGTGGAAACGGACCACAACGGGTCTGATCGAACGCGGTTGCAACCTGCTTCCATATCCCTGGGGCGATCGTCTCGAAACCACACTGGGCAACTTTGGTCTTTGGGTCCAGATTACGCTTGCCATCATCGTCTTTCGGATCCTCATGTGGCTCATTGCGGCTTTGGTGCGGTGGATCCGGGCACGATCGGACCGGCATCCTACAGCGTGATCCGCTGAGCCGGGCGTCCGCTCCGTGGATGTGCCATCGCACTTCCGATTCGCTCCAATCTTGACCCCATACGGAAAATCGTCACGCTCTCGGCAAAACGGGAGGGCGTTGACAATGATCGCAGCCAGGGCTCCGAAGCCGGCGCTGATCCTGGTGGGGGCTGGCGCCATGATGAGCATCGGCATGGGCATGCGCCAGAGCCTGGGCTTGTTCCTTCCGCCCCTGACCCATGATCTTGCGCTGACGGCGGCCGATTTCACCTTTGCCGTCGCGGTGCAGAACATCGCATGGGGGGTGTTTCAGGCGCCGGTCGGCGCGATCGCCGACAAATGGGGCTTGCGCCCCGCCATGATGGCCGGCGGAGCTCTGTATATCTTTGGCATGCTGGTCATGCTGTCAGCCAATGGCGCGGCTGCGCTCACGGTTTCCGGCGGCCTCATCGGGATGGCGCTCGCCTGCACGGCCTCGTCGCTCGCCATGACGGCCTCGGCCCGCGCCGTACCGGCCGAGCGCCGTAGTGTCATGCTTGGCGTGGTTGGCGCGTGTTCCTCCCTCGGCACCCTGTTGATCGCGCCATCCCTGCAATTCCTGCTCGCGCGCCAGGGGTGGCACATCGGGGTGGTATTCTTCATCCTGCTGGCGGCTGCCATGCTGCCCTGCGCCTTCATGGCTGGTGCAGCCGACCGCATGCCCAGACCCGACGGAAGGCGGGCCACGATGCGCGAAGTCCTCGGAACCGCGCTCACCAGCCGTCGCTACCTGGTCATGACCGGCGCGTATTTCGTCTATGGCCTGCAATTGATCTTTCTCACCACGCACCTGCCGAACTACCTCGCGATCTGCGGCCAGGATCCGATGCTCAGCGCGAGCGCGCTCGCAACCATTGGCGGCGTGAATATCTTCGGTTCATGGTTCGCCGGCTGGCTCGGTGCGCGGTTTCCCAAGTATATCCTGCTGGGCCTTCTGTACCTGTCACGCTCATTCGTTCTTACGCTCTATTTCTCCTTGCCAGCGGCCCCAACAACCACACTCGTATTTGCGGCCGCGATGGGCATGCTGTGGCTTGGTGTCATCCCGCTTGTTTCCGGCCTGGTCGCCGAGTTGTTCGGCACGCGCTACATGGCGACCATTCTTGGG